>CALVKB010000001.1 GCA_944332485.1 uncultured Bacilli bacterium
TAGAAGTAAAAGTAAATTTTGTATGATATTCAAGCTTATGCGCGGAGAAAATTACGTGTACTCGCGCAGAAGACGGGGATACCATACTAACACAGGATTTAACTAAGACTTCCACAGCTTCAAAACAGCCTGTTTCAAAATCAAAAAATGCAACTAATAAAACTGCAACTACGACAAAAACTACGACACCGAAAAAATCAAAAAAATAACTTGACAAACCAAATTTGTATATTTATACTTTCCAAGTAAAATAAATTTGAAAGAGAAGTTCTTCTTCCACCTGATTCACCAAGTGAAATGGTAAAAAGCAAATTATTCATAAATTATCAATTTTGATTTAGTTTGTTTTTATAGCGAAGACTTCTGTCTTCGCTATTTATTTTATAAGAAGTATGGAGGAAAATAATATTAATACTAATCCAATGAAACCTAACAAAGGTTCAAATGATCTTGTCAATAACAGAATTCCTTTTAAAGAGGTACTTGTTATAGATCAAAATGGTGACCAATTAGGAACCATGTCAAAAAGTGAAGCTATTTCAATAGCAGAACAACAAAACTTAGATTTATTCTGTGTTAGTCCGAATTCTAAGCCGCCTGTATGTAAAATTTTGAATTACAGCAAGCACAAATTCGATCAACAGAAAAAAGAACGTGAAAGATTGAAAAATCAGAAAGGTAACGTTCTTAAAGAGATCAGATTTACACCGATGACATCTTTACATGATTTGGAAACAAAAGCCAATCAAGCAAAAAAGATGTTGGAGAAAGGTGCTAAGTTGAAAGTTTCTGTTTTCATCAAAGGAAGAATGAACACTAAGATGGATCTTGCAGAGACAACTCTTGAAAAATTCATAGATTTGATCAAGGACTTCGGATTTGTTGAGAAAAAACCTCAACAGGAAGGAAAATATTATTTTTGCTTCATATCAGCATTTTCAAAGAAATAGGGAGAGATAAAAAGTTATGCCAAAAATGAAAACTAAAAAGTGCGTAAGCAAACGTTTCCACGTTACTGCTTCTGGTAAAGTTAAGAAATTCAACCAGAATACTGCTCACTTAAAACACAACAAAACACACAAACAAAAAGTTCATTTAAGAAAAGGTCGTTACCTTAACACAACCGATGGTAACAACATGAAGAGTTTAATCTCAAAATAATTAGGAGGTCAAGGTAATGAGAGTTAAAGGTGGTATTGTCAAAGCCAATAGACGTAGAAAAATTTTAAAACTTGCTAAAGGCTATTTCGGTTCCAAACACCGTTTATATAGAACTGCCAAAGAAGCAAATATGAAGGCAATGGCCTATGCATATACTTCTAGAAGAATCATCAAACGTGATTTCAGAAAATTATGGATCACCCGTATCAACGCAGCTTGTAGACTTAATAACATAAGTTATTCAAAATTCATCAATGGTTTGAAAGTTAATAACATAACTTTGAACAGAAAGATGTTATCAGAAATTGCTATTTCAAACCCTGCTGAATTTACAAAACTTGTTGAACTTAGCAAAAAAGGTGCATAATTAAAACTTAAAATTAAATATTGAAAAGATAAAAGGCTGATTTGTGAAGAATTTACAACTACTTGTAGTTCTTCAATCAGCCTTTTTCTATAACTCTATATTCTCTTCATCAGTTAATGAATATACACGTGTTTCGATATTATTTACACACTCTTCAACTAACTCTTGATAATTAAAACGTGATTCATACTTTTCACAAACATCTATCCTTGGGCAAGTTGTTGGATCTTTTGTTGAGAAAATTGTACAACAATCTTCATATGGACGAATTGAAATATCATACGTATCAATCTTTTTTGCAATATCGATAATTTCAATTTTATCTAAACAGGCCAAAGGTCTTATCATCGGTTTTGTTAAGCAATTTTCAATTGAAACAATACTTTCCAAAGTTTGAGATGCAACTTGTCCAATTGATTCACCTGAAGCAACGACAGGACAGCGTCTTTTCAAAGCCCAAATAGAAGCTATTCTCATCATCATTCTTCTTAAAATAGTGATGCAATAACTTGTTGGAACGTGTTTATAAATTTCAAGCTGTAACTTTGTAAAAGGGACAATATGAAGCTTAATTTCCTTTTGATAAAAATTCAATTTATGAATGATGTCTTCAAGTTTTGTAATAACTTTACTTGATGTATATGGAGGAGCGGCAAAATGGATACATTCAAGTTTGATACCTCTTTTTAACATCATATAACAAGCAACAGGGGAATCTATACCACCAGAAAGTAACATCAGTGCTTTTGATTGAATACCAACTGGATATCCACCAGCTCCTTGATATTTTTTACCATATATGTAAACTTTGTCCTCTCTTATCATTATGTTAATTTTAAGTTCTGGATCGTGAATATCAACCTTAACAACTTTATCACGATTTTTCAAGATGTGTGTTGCAACATACCTGTTAACTTCATCTGAATGCATCGGAAAAGTCTTATCAACTCTTCTTGTAACAACTTTAAAGGTTGTCTTTTTAGATTCATCCATCATATTCAAACAAATCTCGGCAATCTTATTTATATCTTTATCACAAGGTAAGACATGTGATACACTTAAAATTCCTGGAATCCTAACTAAGATATCTTTAACCTTTGTAAAATCTTCACCATTTAAAATAACGTAAATGTGGTCTCTTTTAATCTCAAATTTCAATTTAGGAAATTTATCTTTCAATGCATCGGTTATATTTCTACCTAAACATCTTATAAACGAATTTAAATTCTTGCCTTTAGTTGTCAATTCACCATAAAAAACTATTATCATTTCATTCATAAATTCACCTCTTAATATCATTTAATATCTCTTTAAAAACTCTGACAAATTCAACACCACTATCTAAACTCTCAGTACCATCAAATGATAGTCTTATGGAATTTTCAGAAATATGTTTATCGTTAAATTTGCAATTCACTGTTTTTGAAAATTTTGTCTTATGTGATGAACAAGCACTTGTAGTTGAAACGTATATTTCTCTGTTGGACAAAGCTTCAACAACAACACTGGCCTTAGTTTTCAAAAGTGAAAAATTCAAAATAAAATCTGAACTATTCTCTAAATCTGTGTTTATATGAACTTCATCAACTTTCTGTAACTCTTCAGTAATATATTTTTTTAATTGTGAAGCATTTTTTCTATGATTCTCAAAATTATTCATCGCCAATTGCAAACAAAAAGCATTAGCCAAATACATCGGGGCGTTCATTGTGCCACTTCTTATATTATTCTGCTGACCACCACCAACTAAAATAGGGTCCAGCTTGATGTTTTTCCTTTTAATCAAGATTCCACAACCTTTGAAACCTTTTATCTTATGAAAGGATAATGACATCATATCCAAGATAGAATAATCGAATTTTATTTTACCGATGGCTTGTGTTGTATCGGAGAAAAGAATGATACTCTTATCATATTTATCAATCAAATTTCTTATTTTCTGCAAGTTTAAAATATCACCAAGTTCGTTATTTACAAGCATCACAGTGATCATACTAACTTTTTTTGTTTTTAAGATATTTTCCAATTCATCGTAATCAAATAAACCATTTTTTACACAAGGAACAAAAATTGCTTTTTCAAAATTTTCATTTATATATAAAACTGTATTTTCAATTGAAGGATGTTCTACAGAACTTGTAACAATATAAGAATTTTCATTTTTTCTACTGTAGAAACCTTTTATAGCAAGATTGTTAGATTCTGTTGCGCCACTAGTGAAAATAACTTCATAATCATCTTTATTTAAATTAAGTTTGTTTAAAATCACTAACTTGCTTTTTTCAATCATCTTATTTGTCGAATTTGCAAGTTCATGAACCGAACTTGGATTTGCAAAATATTCTTCGTTATATTCCAAAAATTTCTTTTCAACTTCCAAATCAGTTTTTGTTGTACTAGCATTGTCAAAATAAATCATCTTTTTACCCTTTCTGGATATACACGTTTAAGAATATTCACACTGATATCAAAAGATCTTTCAAAATTTCCTTTGAAGAAGTTCTGTTCAGCTTGTTTCAACTCTGGGCTGACACTTTCAAAATCCAATCTTATCTTGTTGCAATATACAAATGAGTTCTCGGCTTGTTCCATAACTTGTATTTCGCTTTTAAGCTCTTTGAAAGTGTTCTCTATATTTATAAAATACTCCTCTAAAAGCATATTAGCTTTCAAAACATTGATCGGAGGCAAAACAAGAATGTTGTGTATAACTTCCAAATCATCCTTGAATTTTGTGTATTTCGGCAGATATTTATTAGTGAAATATTCCAAATCCAAATCATTAATCAAACTGTAAAATTGTAAAAGTTTAAAACTGGACTCATTCAACATCGAATATAACTCTTCAGCTTTTGGTTTCAAGTTCTTAAAATACTTCACAAATTTCTTTATCTTATCTTGAAATAAACTTTGATTTTCCAAAAAGATGTCAATTCGTTTATTGATAACTGAATAAGGTTGTTTGTTATTTGAAAGTAAACTTGCTTCCAAGTAACTTTTACTCACCAACATATTTTCCATAAGTTCCATCAATTTTGGAATCATCATCTCATATTCTTCATCCAATACGTACATCTTTTTAAATTTATCGATGTTTGTATAAATCATCATAAATTGTTTTTTAAGTTTACTTGAATTGTCGATAATATCATCTTTTCTTGAAAAATAGATCTCACGTGCTTTTGTCTCATAATCAAAAACTTTCGTCAAGGAATTCAAATATAGATTTATCGAATCAATATCTTTCTTAAGATACTTTACATCTAAATTGTTCAATTGTTCGTAAAGTATCTTCAAATTATCTTTTATACGTTGTAAATTAGTGGAGATTTGACTTGTATTCAAAGGATAATCGGTTCTTACATACTCTTGAACTTGATTTTCAATTTGTTCGATTCTTTGAGGAATTGTCACATACAAAATAACACAGTACATCGGAAGATCAGCGAAAGTTTTATCGATGCCTTTAATCAGTGTTTTAATTTTATTCATCGTTTTTGTAGCTTCTTCGTAGTACATCGTTGAAATCTCTTGTTCAAACTCATCAAACAAACTATCAACTTTGTTAAAAAGCAAATCTATAGTTTCGATGATAAAACTCACATCTTGCTGCTTGGAATAGATATATTCTTTTATTTTTCTATATGTATCTTTGCTTTTTAAAATATCATTACGAAGATAAATTTCCTTTTCAAATAAACTTGATAATCTCTCTTTTAATGTACTGACACTTTTTTCAAAACTATTTAAAGATTCGATATTGGAATTGTAAATTTCCTTTATTCCGGACAAATTTTTATCATTCAAAAGTTCCTGGAATGATCTTAAAGCAACATCACAATCTTTGGCTAAACCTTGTTTTATAGAATCATATTGGTTATTGTAGTTTTCGTAAATATTGACAAAATTTTTGTTCGTTAAACTTACTGTCCTCAAACGATTAAGGTCAGTTAACACTTCATTTTCAAAGATACCTAAGATATTTTTATATCGATCGTTCAGCAACTCTAGGCGTTGACGGTATCTTCTCTCTTTATGCTGAGAAAAGAACATTATTTTTTAGTTGAGCCTCTTTTAATATATTGTGCTTTCAAGCGATATACTCTCTGTTTTAAGCTATTATCAAGAGTTTTAGTCAACATTCTCATAGCGATTGAACCAACTTCAAACATATCGATAGATAATGTTGATAAAGTTGGACGAGAAATATATGAATACTTGGTTCCGATTATAGAAACAACTTCAACATCTTGAGGAACATTTATATTGGAATCAGTAGCAGCATTCATAACAGCTAAAGCGAAACTATCGCGAGGGCAGATGAATTTTCCTTTTTTGTAAGTTTTAAAATATTCCAACATATGGTTATATAGCATCGTGTAATTATCTTCAAAATTCATCACATTAAGTTTGATATTCTTTTCATGACAATAATTTTCGGTTTCTTTTAAAAGGTCACTTAAAATTGTACCTTGGTTATCATATGAAAGATAATTTATTTCATTGCAATCTTCAGTCAATGAATCAACTATCTCAAACAAAGGTTCTTTGTAATTTAACACAATTGAGGAAATCAAATCAGATTCAATCTCTCTACCGATTACAACAAGAGGAATTTTGCATTCTTCAAGCATCTGCAATGATTGAGTTGTCAATTTATCATCATAAATAACAGCACCATCAACATGGGAAGTTATAAGCTTCTCTGTCATCTTGTTGTTATCCTCTTCCACAGGTTTTGTGATGAACAAAATGGTCAAATATCCGTAAATTTTAGCGATATCAACCATACCAGAGAGCATATTATTTATGTAAGAGTAATTTGTTGAAGGTATAACAATACCGATGTTGGTTGATTTATTTTTAGCTAATCCTTGAGCTAAAGCACTTGGGCGATAATTCAACCTTATAATTGCATCATTTACAATCTTTCTTGTTTTTTCAGTGACGTTTGATTTGTTGTTGATAACACGTGAGACGGTTGCCAAAGATTTATTACTCGCTTTTGCAACTTCGTAAATTGTAACTCTGTTTTTTTGATTTGTAATATTTCCCATAATAAAACCCTCTAATCATATTATACAAAAAACTCTTGAAAAACTTTCATTTACTTATTTTTTAAATATTTAGTAAAAATTATAAAAATGAAAGTGTTTTTATATAAAAAAAGCAGCTTTTAGCTGCTTTATTACATAAATACGAAATTTAGATATTATTTCTCTTCAATAACTCTGAAATAACCTTGTGGGTGAGCACAAACTGGGCAAACCTTAGGAGCTTGTTTACCGAAGTGAATGTGACCGCAGTTTGAACATCTCCAAAGGACCATCTCATCACGGATGAATACTTTGTCCTGTTTAACTTGTTCAAGATACTTCAAATATCTCTCTTCATGAGTCTTTTCAATTGCGCCGACCATCTTGAACAAATTGGCGATTCTTGTGAAACCTTCTTCACGTGCTACTTTTTCAAATTCAGCATACATATCGGTCCACTCATAATTTTCACCGTTGGCAGCGTCTTGAAGGTTAACTTCAGTTGTTGGAATTTCACCACCATGTAACTCTTTGAACCAAATTTCAGCGTGTTCCTTCTCATTTGCAGCGGTCTCTTCAAAGATGCTTGCAATTTCCATCAAGCCTTCTTTTTTAGCTTTTGAAGCATAGTAAGTGTACTTATTTCTGGCTTGGCTTTCACCAGCAAAAGCAGTTTGCAAATTTTTCTCAGTTTGAGAACCTTTTAAATTTTTTTCCATAAGTTATATAACTCCCTTTCGCTTTAATTATAACAATGTTTTTTAATTAAAAAAGTTAAATGCTTCACTTTCAACTTTATTATATTTTTTTCAATTTAACATCTTTATTCCGATTTTTTGCAATTTATATAAATTTAGATTACAAAATATATTAAATTAGTATAATAGACAAAATACGTATTCAAATTAAGTGATTAATGGAGGTCTATATGTCAAAATACAAAGCTATTTTTACTGATATTGATGGAACTTTGTTTTCTCATAAATCAAGAAGATTCCCACCATCAACTTTAGAAGCTATCAAGATTATTAGAAAAAAGGGTGTTCAAGTTTTCATAGCAAGTGGAAGAAATTACTATTTAATCAAGAAAAGTGGAATTTTAAATTACATAACACCTGATGGAATGATCACTATGAATGGTGCGCAAGTTCTTATAAATGATGAATCAATTTACTTACATCCAATTCCAAGTGAAACAGTCGATGCTCTTATCAAATTTTCAAAGAGATTGAGATTCGGATTAACTTTAATAGAAGAGTTTGAAGGTCATATCAATATGATCGATGAGAGAGTCATCATGGCTCATGAGAAATACGGTACACGTTTTCCACAACCAAGAACTTTCCCAGATCATTATGATAGAACTATCTATCAAGCTATCGCATTCTGTGATAACTTCGATGAATCGTTGTTTTTACCTCACCTTAAAGATTGCAAAACTGCTCGTTGGGATGAATTTGCTGTTGATATCATGCCAGTGGATTCTGATAAGGCAAAAGGTTTACAATCCGTTTTAAAACACAATAAATGGAAAAAAGAGGAAGTTATAGCGATAGGTGATGGTGAGAACGATATCGAATTACTTCAAGCTGCTGGTGTTGGTATCGCTATGGGTAATGGTAGAGATATATTAAAATCCAAAGCCAACATCATAACTGATGATATTGATAAATCAGGTTACGTCAAAGCTTTGCACAAATTAGGTTTGATCGATGATATAGAATTAGCCTATTGTTTGAAACTTGATGCCGATGTAATTGACCAAGATAACGAATTTTAAAAAATTGTAAAAAAAAATAGCGGGGGCAAGACTCGAACTTGCGACCCCCAGGTTATGAGCCTGATGAGCTTCCAACTGCTCCACCCCGCGATAACTTTAATAGTATAACTAACAGCGGTGTAAAATGCAAATTTATACACCGCTTTTGTTATGAGTTTTATTTGGAACTTTTTTCCATTTCAACAAATTCAAATTTGCTATTTATTATATTTAAATATCTTTTTTGCCTTAGAGATTTAATTCCTCTCTCTATAAAGAGTAAATCAACTCCAGCCCAAACAAAGACCCAAGCGAAGATATCGATAAACTCCAAAAACACCGCATCCTCAACAAAAACTGAAATCAAAACTCTCACAAGCAAAGCCACAACACCTATCAATGTCAAAGTTATTGCACTTATAAGGTTTCTATTCATCTCATATTTGTTCTCTTTATATTCACAGAAAAAACTGTATTTGGTGGCTTGAACAAATAAATTCTGTTGCTCTTTCGACATATCTTTATGATGAATGACAATGTTGAATGAGGTTTTCGGTCTATATTTTCTTGTTTGATCGGTTATGAATTGTTTAACTTCCTCCGAGAGACATGGTTGAGAACTATCAGAGAGCTTAGATAAAAAAATATCATTGTCAAATATATTTACATCCAAAGTAACTCGGCTTGTCTTGCGTTCAAGTTCATCTTCCTTTTTAATTTCGTCGTTCAATTTCTTCTTCAATTCTTTAATATTGTTTTCCATAATCACTTTTTACTCACCTTTCCTTTCATCTCTTCGTCTAATAATTCAAAATAATCTGAAAAAATTTCTTGTTTATAATCATCCGCATTCTTATGACAACACGTATTTAAGATATTAATATCCTTCTGTATTTGAAAACAATCAACAAGAAGTTTGGAAAAATCCAAAAAATTTGAAAATGAAAAGCTGTTGACAATTCCTAGTGTTTTCACTTTCGATTCGTATTTATTGAAATACAAAGGGATACTTCTACAATATATTGAATCTTTTATAAGTGGGGTATTTAGATAATCTATAAAAGTGAAATCGGAGGAAAGTAACAGATCCAATCTTAAATTTATCTCATAACTATCTATAATAAAAACATTATCTTTGTAATATTTTTTCACTTCCTCAAAACAATTTTTACACTCTTCTTTTTTATTAGTGAAGATGAACAATATTGAATTTGTCAGATAAAAAGCATTTATATTAGATTTAAGATAGTCTACAAGATAGGAAGTTTCACAAACATATGTGAATATCTTCTTTTTGGAAAAATCAAAATCCGCGTTTATATATTTTTTGATTCTCGACTGGCTATCAAGTTTAGCTTGGTAACTATTATCAAAATTCAAGTGAGTTGGATAAAGAGCTATTTTGTCATCAAAACAAAGGCAATCTTTATTTTTTATCTGTAAAACCGAGCCAAAATAATCCATATATTCGCTCTCATTTAGCAATCTATCAAAATTATATTGATCGAAGAACACTGTTTTGAAACTTGTCAAAATACCAGTTTTCAAATAACTAACTTTGTCATTGAATCTTGTTAAACCACAAGTGTAGTAGCTTTTGTTAAGATTGAAATATTCTGTTATCGCATTCTCATTGGCATATCCTAAATTGAAATTGAAAACATTCTGAATGCATTTAGTTGTGAAATTGTAAATCGACAAAAGCAAACTTATCATTGAGGTCTGACAATCATTGAGCAAGCAAAAGTCATACACAAAATCATGCTTTTTTAAATAGCTTAAATACTCTTTAACTGATAAACAGAAAAAAGCATCTTTGATTTCATCATCGATGTACTCTTTGTTGTATTCTCTGCTTAGATAAAAATCATCTTTCACAAGGATAACTTCAAATCCTTGATATTCAGTTTTGTAAAATTCACATTTGATAGATTGTGAACAGATGTTTATAGAAGTTTTATGAATAAGTTTTAAATTAGTTAAATTTGAACTTGGAATATTTTTATAAAAAGGTGTTATGAATGTCAGTGTGGCATTTTTATCTTTCTTTTTGAAATAGTTATACAACCCTTCATTGAATTTTGAAATGTGGTTTTCAAAAAATAAACCCATCAAACAACTGATAACTTTCATAAACCTACCTCTTTTTTAATTATAAAATAAATGACCTTTTAAAATTATCTCTATTAAAAAAAGAATCAGCTAGCTGATTCTTTTGAATAAATACAATTGAAATTTACAAAATTTGTCTTATGCGACAGTTGGTTCTAACTCTTGCTTAGCTTGTGCAGTTTCTGTTTGTTCTGTCTCCAATGAAGTTTTCTCAGCTTCATCTAATGGACGAATGAAAGCCTCACTTCCGATATCCTTGCAGAAGGATAAACTCACTGCGACAACTTTATCATATAAAGCATTTAATGCTAAAGCTTGTTTTTCAAGTAAACCTTGAGGAAGTTTCTTATTGACAGGACGTGTTAAATTCAATCTGAAACCATCTAAGAAGATACTTAAAATGTTGTTTTCAACATTGATGCAGATGCCAGAAGGAACATACTGATGCAAATTGGAAACGGATCTGGTAATTTGTGAATCGACGACTCTGTAAACATTCTCACCTAATGATGTGTAGCAGATGAAATCGTATATATCATCACCTTCAGCGAATCCTAATTTCTTGATAGGTTGACCATCATATTCAGTCATTGATAAACTGCCGTAAGATCTGAATTGTAGCAAACCAGATGTGACGTTCTTCTCAAGATCGATTTGGAATAAATAACCATTTCTTTCTTTACCATTTAAAGTGTAAACATATTGAATTGCATTTAAAACTTTATTATTTTCAGTGTAAGTTGCATTGTTGATAACCTTTGCTTGAGAACTGTTGATACTTCTTAACAAACTGTTTGAAAAATCGACAGATGTTTGTGAAACTTCCTTATATTCAAGGCCGTTAGATTGTTTGGTCAATGTTGTTAAAACTTCAGTGTAAAGTTTCTTGAATTTCTTCTTAGCACTGGCTTTAGCAATAGCGTTGACGATCAAACAGAAGATAATTCCGACAACAACAATTCCACCGATGATGCACCATCTGTAGATTGTAGTGTTGTTGGTCAACTCACTAAAATCAAACAATGAGAACGCAGTTACTTCATCAAAATAAGGTAACTTGTCTCCCCATTGTAACCAAGAATATGGAACCCAGGCTATAACTTTAGGGTCTTCCTTGGTGAATGAAGGGAAAACATAGGATCCACGGGCGTGGATTGCTATCAAAACGTATGCTGCACCTAATAAAACAATAATTAAAAAAGCAAAGAATGAACCCCATCCAACTTTGTGGAGAAGAGATTTACGTTTCTTTTCTAATTCAGCAGTACTTGATAATACTTTAGCCATATAAAAATACTCCTTAAATTTATATAAATTATTATACATATTGTTCAAATATTATTCATTTTTAAATATACAAATTTTGGTTATTTTTAGCAAAATGGAAATTTATTTTCATTTTGGTTCTCTTTTTTTCATTAAATACAAACTTTTTAGAAGAAAATTATAAATTTTCTTTCATAGTTTTAAAAAAGCTAAGAATGGAAACCACCCTTAGCTTTTGAATAATTACTCTTCAATTTTCAAATCTTCAACTTTCAAGAAGTCCTGTTCGTCCATGTACTCCTCTTGAGTATCGTTTTCAATCTCACTTTCATCAAACTCGATATCGTGAGCTCCTTCATCATCCTCCTGATGAATATCAACATCCAAATCGACCGTATTCTCATCTTTAGCGTGCTCTTGTTG
The DNA here is from genome assembly GCA_944332485.1 of uncultured Bacilli bacterium. Taxonomy (GTDB): domain Bacteria; phylum Bacillota_I; class Bacilli_A; order RFN20; family CAG-288; genus CAJMBK01. The sequence goes on from CALVKB010000001.1 coordinate 12,125, forward strand.
AGTAACAAAGACAGATTTAATCTCCTCTTTTGGTTTGGTTGTATCACGATAAACATCCAAGTAAGATCTAACACCCTTATTCTCGTCGTGAATAGCAACTAAGATCAAGTCAACTGAATTGACCAAGTCTCTCAATTTTTCACTTGGTGTTGAAAGAATAGCTTGTAATCCAAATTGTTTTAATAAAGCACAAGCTTCTTTAATTCTTCCACCATCCATCTTTGAGAAAGCTTCGTCGAATATAACTAAACGAATAGTATCATTGTTATTAAGCTGATTAACACGATATAACTGTGCAAAGGAAGCTAATATTGAGATGTAGAATGGTGTTTGAGACTCACCACCGGATGTTGTTTTAAATGTATGAGCTAATGATGTTGTTCTACCATCATCACCTTTGGTGACCAATAAGTCAAAATTCAAATACGTACGATAGTCGGTGAATTTAGCGATGTTGTTCAAAATAATCTCTTTTTCATCTTGTTTTGAGGAACCACTATCGGAGATCATATTGAATAACTCTTCCATCTTATCCTGATATTTTTCAAAATATTCATCAGCAGCATCACCAATTTGTAATAACAAATCGTCCATAATCATCTCATAATAATCGATGAAAGTTTTATCTGGAGTAACTGAGAAGCAGTAACTATCTCTACCGAATCTACAATCTTTCAATGCTAAGTTCAACTCATCAATTTGATTTTGAACAGTTGTGATTGAATTTCTCAATTTATAAATAAAGTCATCTCTGAACTCTTTGATAGCTTTGTTGTGTGCTTCGATGATCTTCTGTTGATATTTTGGAAGCAAAACTTCTCTCAATGATTCAAGTTCGGTATCAAATTCAGCGTTGGAATCTTCCTTTGTAGAATCGTAACTTAAATTATATTTTGAACAATAAGCTGCTCTTAAATTCAAAAGTTTCGATTTCATAGTGTTGATTCTTGAGAAAACAACCTTCTGACGTTTCAAAATTTCGTTGACCAAATTATCGAAACCGCATTGTTCAACAGCATCGAAATACTCCTTCTCAAACTGCTCTTCAACAAGTTTCTGATCATACTTGAGCAAGTCTTCCTTTTTAGCATCACGAAGCATATTAATCTTCGGTAATTCAACATCATTAAGATTGGAAATATCACTTAATTTAGCACCTTTTTCGGAAACTAAAATTTCATTCTTATCTTCCAAGTTGTTTATATCCAAATCGATATTCTTGATCTTTTCAGTCAAGGAATTGACACTATTCAAGGAATTATCTTCCATCTGATTTGAATATCTTTCAAGGCTGACTTTCAAATCCTCGATTCTAGTCATTTGACTGAATGAATCAACGATCTTATTAGCTTCATAACTTGAAAGAGAATTCAATGAGATAATATTTGAAATCATAGTTGCGATATCGCTGTAAAATGATATTTGTCTATTCAATTCATTGGAATCTTCTTTGAAAGAATACTGAGTATCTGCGGATAATTTTGTACCTAAGAAACTTCTCTCACCTTTTCTTTTATCCAAATACCAAGAGGTGAAATTACGGTAACCTGTACAATTTGATAATAAACCTGTACCAGCTTCACGTGCTTCTTCAAAGGTTGAACATTTCTTGATTCTACCTAAAAGGAAATCTGTGTAGGCTCTTGCACCTGCGTGATCGGTTTTAATAAGTTTAGCGACTGAATCTTCACGTGCAACAACACTTGACGCGATAATTTTCTCACTATCGACAATAGCGATTGAGTAGAAGTTCTTATCATCGCAGATTTTAGCTAATAATTTACTCGCTTCAACATAATACTTATCATTGACAAAGACATGCAATTTTTGTGCTAACAAAGCACATTCAAGTGATAATGTCCATTCTTTATCAACAACATCGACCAAATCACAATAAACAAGGACTTTAGCATCATGATGGCGAAGTTTAAGTTCATTTTCAAACTCGTTTTTAACCTCTAAATATTGAGATGGGAACGGTTTTTGACCAGAGCTCATCTTGGTTAAATTTTGTTGAATTTCATATAATTGATCGTTTTTAAGTGAACCTTCTTGGTCAACAAGTGTGAAAATCTTATTAGCAAAGGTGCGGTAATCTTCCATCTGCTGTTGGAAATTTCTAACTTTATCCTCTTGGATGTCCTTCATATCGACATCATTAAGTATCTGTTTACACTCTTGTAAAAATTCTTCCGAACGGTTGATAAATTCATCGAATTTATCCATAAGATTGTTGGAGAAGAAATCCAATTTCTTACTTTGATATTTAACAAGGAAACTTTCAATAACTCTGGAATATTTAACAGCATAATCACTTAAAGCGTTGAATGATTGTTCGATATTCTTGGTTAAAAGGATAATCTCATTATTAGCTTGGGCTTTCTTAGAACTTAAACGATCACTTATCGAGAAGTTCTTATCGGATAATTTTTGAGCTAAATAATTCTCCCTTTCACCTTTCAAGTCATCGATGGCGTTTTTATTAGCTTTGATGGCTATATCAATTTCATTGACTCTCTGTTGATATTTTCTTATCGTCTCTTCGATACTTTCAACACGTTTGGAATAGCGTTCAAAATCAACTCTATCGGACATGTAAGCGAAGGAGCTTATCATACTTTTAAGTTGTGAAAAATCATCGAAAGTCTGTTTGATATCCTCAAGCTCACCGATCTTATGTTCGAGTTTTTTAGCTTCTATTTCCAAAATTTTGTATTGTTCGATGTTTTTTTGCATCGGGGTGATATCAATTTTAAAATCAACATCGCAAACAAATTCTGTTATAAATTGAGAGATGTTACTAATAGGGGTGAAACTGACTGCTTTTTTGAACAATGTGAAGTATTTATCCGGTAAGTTTCCTAATAATTCTTTGATAAATTGTTGATAAGAGGTGTTGGTATCGAAGAATTTGTAATCATCTTTATCGTAACTTCTCTTGCAATAATCGGATAATTCCTTGATTGTCAAAGGGCGAGTTACTTGATTTGCATCGATCAAATCAGCGTTTGTGAAGTTATTCTCAGGAAATGGTCCATTTATATAGAAAAATGATTGATCCTTACTATCGGAACCTGTAACATCAAAAACGATACCTATTGTAAAGTGTTTATCGGTTTTATCATCTAAAAATTGGCATGCAATATAGGATGAGAAATTGCCTTTTCTAACGCAGATTGTATCACCATTTGCAGTTTTACCTGTTTCACAACGTAAATAACCATTCAAAGTACGACCGGTTTTCTCATTGGCAGCCTTGTTGAAGTTTCTACCAGATGTATCACCTAATAAAACTATCTGCAAAGCATCGATGATAGTTGATTTACCAGTACCATTTGCACCGGTTAAAAAGGTCAAATTTTCAATATTTGTCGTGGTATTTGTAAATAAATGCCAATTGATCAATCTTAATTTATCTAATTTTTTCATATATTCTCCTTTTACTCTTCTTCATCAGAAAACATACCAATATCATTGGATTCTTCCTGATCAGGATTTGTCAATTTATCGTACAAAATATTCATTTTTTCAGTGTTAATTACATACTTGATAGGTGGCAAAATGAAAAAGGAGAAGTAATTATCGTAAAAATTGTGTTCGCAACGCATGACGATGTTGTAATTTGAAAGCATTCTTAGAGATGTAGCCAATTGTTGATTGGTTATTTTCTTTGTTGCTGTAGATAATCCTATATCCTTCAAATATTGTTTGAAGGTAGCACTTGAAAGAAAAACTTTTTGTGCGTTTGGATTTTCCAAAAGTTTTGATTCATAGAAACTTCTTAAAGCATAAACTATCAAAGTGGTAGCAGAATCAATTCTCAAACGATTTTTATTACTTTCAGATTGGCAATAAATAACACCAACTGTATCATCTTTACACAATGAAACATCCATATATGAAAGGTATTCTTCAAAAACTGAGTAATATCTTTCGATGAAAGTGTAATCATTATTCACTTTGTCAGTTGTGGTGTTTCTATCAAAACGCATCTTTGTAATGAAACATTGATAAAGTAAATTGTTAACTGTTTCACGAAACGTATTCTTTTCAGAAGTAGTCATCTTCTCATATGATTCAATAAAACTCATAGTTATTTAAGTGTTTCCTTTCTTATAAATTTATATTTTGGCATGATGTAACCTTTGTATAATATTTCATCTTCCAATTTTTCAATATCAAAGTAGTAATTACCAAATGCTGCTTTGACAATTCCATAGATGTAAAGAACCAAGTCATTGAGATCATCCAAACGGAATTCATCGGATGTGAGTTCCTTCTTGTCTTTGAAATTTTCAAGGTAATACTTTTTGATAGCTTCATCTGAATAAAGGGAAACTTCACGATTCATGAATTCGACAATCGCATCATCTGTTATGAAATCTGAATAATCATCCATCGGAAGTAATTCAGATGTATCAGCAGTTTTTCTATCATGAGGCATGTTCAATGAGTACGGATCGATAAAAACTTGTGAATTGACACAGATAGTATCGGTAACATCATCGATCATATCAAGTTGATCGATATTATCAGAATGTGACATGCGTAATTTCTCAGCTAAATGGTTGATGATAGCATCTATCTTACCTTTCATTGTCTTATCGGAGAATGAAAGGAAATTGACTTTTTTCTGAACAGCTTCAGTGTAATCAGCGTTATCATTGTCGATTGAGAAGAACTCTTTGTTCAAATTGGAGAAGGTATCAATCAAGTTTTGAATAATTTTCAAAACATCTTTTGTGATATCTTCAAATGATTTCTTCTGGTAATTGACATCGAATTTTGCCTGGTTGACCAATTTTTGAATAATTCTGTCATCTCTTTGCCATTTTTGCAATATCTGTATGATAGGTTGAGTATAAAGACCAAGAGAGTCATATGTTTTCATAGGGTGATAAATCTTATCACCAATTTCATTTTTGAATGAATCAAAGTGCTGACGCAAAGCTTCGTTAGGGCTTGTCACTTGATTGAGTTTTGTTCCGAAAACTTTGATCGAGTGTTTCAAAGTGGTGACCGACAACTCCAATTCCTCAGAGTTATGTTTGGCATTACACAATGTTCTGAACATCTGATCATCCTCTTTATCATCCTCAAGTTTAAGTTCAGAGTAAGTTTGGTGAACCAATGGTAAATAGAATGAAGCATCGGATGCAAGTTTATTTATAAGTTCCAACATCTGAATCGAATATATAGGAAGATATATTTTCTCAACTTGAGTTTTCGCATCCTTTTCAATTTGAAACCAACCGCAATTTTGAAGTTCCTTAATTATGTAGTTGCTCTTAAATTGAATTGAGTTTTCGGCTTCACTATCTTCGTTATGAACAGCTTCATCACCATTCTCCTGACTGTCGATTGCTATGGAAAATAACTCCATCAATTCACTACCTTTGTTCCTAAGTGCAACAACGTAATCTTGTTTTCTTATATCAGCTTTTTGAACTAATAATAAATCGTACAAAGTCAATAAACTGAACGCATAAATCGAACGGTATTTTCTTGATAATGGAGAGAAGAAGTTCTCAGGTAATTTATCAAATAATTTCAATTTATAGTACCTCTTTTTTGTTCGTCTTAAAGACTTAAAAATTATAGATTATTAGTCATTTTTAATCAATTATATTTATTTTTTATAAATATACGCTGATTTTTTAAATTTTTGTCAAGTTGTAATGATATACTTATAAACATGAAATCAGCGAACAAAAATTTAAAAATTTACCCTAGTTTTAAGAACATGTTTTTGACAATTTTATCCGCCTATGTTGTCATAGTTCTTGCCTGCATTTTGATCTCACTTTTGACAAATTATCTGCAAAATGGTGTGGTCGGATTTTCAACTTTAGATTACATCTTAATTGGTATATTAACTGCTATAACAATCTTCTTTATATTCTTCACAAAGTACCGTGCTTACTATTTATTAACACCTAACGGACTTGTTGTCCAAAAGTACACCAAGAAGGTGTTCTATCCATATAAAGATGTTGTGTATATCGATGATATAAGATCACGTAAAGAGAAGAAAGTATACCTTTATTTTGTCAAGGGAAGTGAAGCTATTTTATCAAGTGATAAACAAAATCAACTTTTGTCTCAGATGCTTTTAAGATGTGAGAATACTTTAACACGTGTTGACTTTTTGAAAAAATTTCCAAATAAAAATTTGTCTGATAAAAAGGTTAGAAAAAGATGACAAACCTAGATATTTTTCAATACAACGATAGCAAAATAAAAAAACAGTTATCTTTGAAAACTAAGAAGAAAGTTAGATTTGTTGAACTAGATTTGATCAAAACAATATTGATAATACTTGTTTTACTTTATCATTTTGCCTTTTTCATAACGATGTTACCGATGATGTACGGGAATAGTTTTTATGAAATTGATAATTCTACAATAACTTGGTTGTATAGAACCTGCAGTCACATAGCAGGAACCGCGATGATTCGCCCTTATGTCACACTTTTTGCTGGATTATTCTTGATAACTGAAGGTATCACAACGATGATTTCAAGAAACAACTTTAAAAGAGGAGTGCTTTTTCTTGGAACATCTGCGCTTATAACATTAGTAACAGTTGTTATTTATAGATATTTTATTCAATATTTAACACCTCCATCGGACATTGTCATTGTTTTTGGAATATTCGGATTAGTAAGTACGATTACTTTGTTCTACAGTTTGTTGCAATTTATATTCGGTTTATTTAAAAAAGATGTTCCGATTGTTCTGATTTTTGCGTTGTTTGTTATCTGTTTATTCACTGGAATTGTCATAGACAAAGTCAAAAAAGGTGGTGTTGTGAATCTTTATTACAACTATGAATTGTCCTTTTACAACGTTATAAAAGTATGTTTTGGGTTTGAATATTTTGGAGCTGATTATTTTCCTATTTTCCCTAATGCTAGTTTCATATTTTTCGGTATGTTGATCGGTAGATTGGTCTATCAAAATAGGAAAGAGCCGTTGTTTAAATGCCTTGACAATAAACCTATGAGAGTTTTATCTTTCATGGGTAAACACACTTTGATATTCTACATTACAGAATTACCTGTACTCGTTGGAATATTTATGTTAACGATGTATTGTCTTGGTTACAACTTAGATATTTAAAAATAAATTGGATTATGAAATACAGAAAGAAAGCTTTCATTTTGACTCTGTTAACAGCGATATATTCTGTTTTATGGGGAACATTTAAAATAGTTGTTGGAAGTATTGAACAAACAAGGAATCTCATTTACATTTTTTCCGGTATTTTTTCCTTTTTGCTTTTTATTTCAAAGATATTGTTTTTGGTGAATTATGTTAAACCATTTTCCAACAAAGATACAAAAAATATCATCAAGAGTTTATATTTAGTCACTATATTATTGTGCATAGCTGAAATAGTTGTTCTCTCAACCTTGATAAACAACATAGAAAGCAGTACAACCGATGAACATAAACTTATCAATATGATAATGGGAATTGTATCGTTGGTTGAATTTATTCTCTCTATCAAAAATATCATTATTGGTTTCACTTTGAGTGATATTCATTTAGTAAATCTCAGGGTAGTTGGATTTGCTTATTCCATCAATGCGATTTACACTTTATTAGTAGCTTCAACATACATGTTTGAGTTTGAGCAGAGATATTTGACAAACTATATTGTAGGTGTCTGTTTGAATTCTATATGCATCATAATTTCGATTGTTTTCTATATTTTGATGCGGAAAAAGCTTAAAATCAACGGAAACAAATAAACAATTTATTCATAAAAATACAAATTGTTTTAATTGAAAAAATTTTTAATTTCAATAATAAATATGTAAAAGTCTTTTCAAATTTTACATCTATTATTTAATAAACTTAAATTGTTTTATAATAATAGCGAGGTAGATTTATGCTTAAACTGACACTTGATTCTAAAACAATTTACAACAAAGTTTTCCAAGGTAACAAAAGTGGTTACGATGCTTTACAAGTTGATCAATTTTTGGATATCATCATCAAGGATTATCAGGAAATTGAAAAATTCACACTTGATATTCAAGCTAAAATTGAAACTTTGGAACAAGATGTCACAACTTTGAATGAACAGGTGAAAGTTCTCCAAGCCGAAAATACTACCTTGAAAGAAAAATTGAGTGATTTTCAGGAGAACAAAGATGCGAATATCAATAACATCGATTATTTAAAACGCATCAGCAAACTTGAAAATGCTCTTTACAAAGTAGGTATTAATCCTAATAATATCGACTAAACAACTAGTTAGGATGACTGCTGCATTTTAAACGGAGTGTAGAGGAAAGTCCATGCTCATGCCAGCTGCGATGCTGACAGTTCGTGTGCAAAAGGAAAAAATAACTTTTGGTAGGGAGGAGTCCCTAACGGCGAGTTGATGTCTAAGGCTTTGCTATGACTAGACTTGTAAATGCTCCACAGAGACGAGATCTTAGGAAACTAAGATTATGAAACGCGGAAAGCCCCTCATATGAGAAACCTAAATTTGGTAAGGGAAATCATCGAGAAGAAATGAATTCAAGATGGTAAGCATATTTGCTTAGATAAATTGTCATCCTCGACAAAACATGGCTTACATAACTAGTACTCAATAGTCGATATCATTAAGATTAATACGTACGATTAAAGGAGAGATATGAATTTACCTAATAAAATTACATTGATTCGTTTTGTTTTATGTGTTGTGACTGTCATACTTTTGATACCGTATGAATCATTCGGTTTGGAAGTTTACAGAATCGGATTTGCTCCTGGTAATTTGCAACCTTTAGTTGGTGCAATCGAAGGTTTGAATGCCAATCAAGTTCCATTTTTCGGTTTTTCAATACTGGATTTATTAGCTTGTATATTGTTTGTTTTAGCAAGCATCACCGATTCCATCGATGGTGCAATCGCAAGAAAGACCAATCAAATTACAAATTTTGGTAAATTGATGGATCCATTAGCTGACAAATTTTTGGTTGATGGAACATTGATAATGCTCTGCTTTAGGGGTTATACAATGACCAGTGTTATAAGCGATGATGCATTTTTACCATTTGGTATTTTCATGCCAACTTTGATTGTTGTTTTTATGATTGGAAGAGATCTTTTAGTCGATGGTGTTAAGATGGTAGCAGCCAGTCAAGGTAAAGTCATCGCGGCTAATTCTTGGGGAAAAGCTAAAACAGTTTCTCAAATGATCGTCATACCTTTTTATATTCTCAACGGTTTTCCTTTTTATTATTTAATTGGACAATACACTGAAATTTTGATGATTGTTCTTATTTCAGGTGTTCTTGTTTTATCGATAGTTTCTGGAATAATTTACACTTACAACGGTAGATATTTATTCAAAGATTTGAGCAACAAAAATTAAAAATTAAATTTCTTGTAAAATTCGATATATATATTTCGAAAGGGTAATTCGTATGCTTGAAGAAAATTTCACTCAGTATGTTGAAAAATTTAAAACCAAGGAGATGTCTCTCTCTTGTGTAGAATCTTTCACCGGTGGGTTATTTTCAAAAAAGATAACTGACATCAGCGGTGTTAGTAGTTTTTTCCAAGGAGGAATTTGCACTTATTCAAATCAAGCGAAGATGAAATTAGGTGTCAAAAAGGAAATATTGGAAAAATACACTGCGGTAAGTTCTGAGTGTGCCAAAGATATGGCATCATCCGGATTGAAATTTTTCAACAGTGATTGTTGTATTTCCTTCACTGGTAATGCTGGTCCTTTGCCATCCGAAGGAAAGAAGGTCGGATTATTTTATATCGGAATTGCAATTTTGAAGAATAATTCTGTCGCAACATACTCATTTGAGTTTTACAAACCGAATCTCAACCGAGGCGAAATTAGAAATTTAGCTTGTGAATTAGCCTTTCAAGAGCTATTCAAACTGATATAGAAAGGTGAAAAGAATATGAGTAAACAAGAGAAAACAGATGTAAAAAAACAGGATGTTGTCCTTGATCAAACGATGAAGGATATCGAAAAAATCTTCGGAAAAGGTTCCATCATGTGCCTAGGTGATAAACCATCCACTGATATTGGCAGCATTCCAACTGGAAGTTTATTGCTTGATAAAGCTTTGGGAATCGGAGGATATCCAAAAGGAAGAATTGTTGAAATTTACGGACCGGAGTCATCAGGTAAAACAACCTTGGCTCTTCATGCGATAGCAAATGTTCAAAAAAATGGTGGAAGAGCTGCATTTATCGATGCTGAGCATTCCATCGATCCAGATTATGCGATGAAGCTTGGTGTTGATATTGATGACCTTATTCTTTCACAACCTGATTATGGTGAGCAAGCTTTGGAAATTGTCGATATGCTGGCAAAATCAAATTGTATCGACTTAATTGTCGTTGATTCTGTCGCCGCATTAGTTCCGAAAGCTGAGATTGAAGGTAGTTTGATCGATACAACGGTCGGTGCTCAGGCAAGACTTATGTCAAAAGCACTTAGAAAACTTGCCGGACAACTTAATAAATCCATGTGCACCATCCTTTTTATCAATCAATTAAGAGAGAAGGTCGGAGTTATTTTCGGCTCTCCAGAGACAACTTCAGGTGGTAGAGCTTTGAAGTTCTACGCTTCAGTTAGACTTGATATAAGACGTACTGAAACTATAAAAGATGGTGATAATTACATCGGCAACATCGTGAATATAAAGGTTGTTAAAAACAAAGTTGCACCACCATTTAAATCCTGTCAAGTTGAGATGCTTTACGGCAGAGGTATCGCATACGACCACGAAATTGTGAATATCGCTTTATCTTATTCAATTATCGAAAAAAGCGGTTCTTGGTATTCCTATGGAAATACTAAAATCGGACAAGGTACAGTTCAAATGTACAAATATTTGGAACAAAATCCAAATATCTTTGCAGAAATTGAGAGTAAAGTTTTGGAAAATTTAAAAAACAACATTCCATTAGAGAAAAAAATCAAATAATTTTCTTATTTTTTAGTAATAAATAGTATGTTATATAAAATTTTTATATAATTATTTTTGGATGTAAGTTCTCTTACAGCCGACTTATCTTATAAAATTAATTTGAATTAAATATACATACAATTATTTATAAAGTTATATTTTATTTTTATCGCTGTAAGACTTTCCTCCAGAAAGGAAATTTTAAAATGTTTTTAGTAGATACAATGGATTTTACTCTTGCAATATCATTGCTAGTGGTTTTACCTATATTAGCTTTGTTATTAGGAGGCTTAATTGTATTTTTAATCTACCATTTTTCACCAAAATTAAAAGACAAAAAAGCCAAAAAAGAAATTGAAATCATGATGAGAAACGCTGAGATAAAAGCAGAACAAATTCAGAAAAATGCCAAGATCGATGCTAAAGTTTATCAACAGGAAGCTAGACAACAAGCCGATCAGGAGATCAAAGAACGTAAAGCTGGAGTTATCGAACAAGAGAAGAAGTTAGAAGCTCGTGAAGCTCAAATTAACAAACGTGATGAGATTTTAACTCAGAAAGAGAATATCTTAGAGGAGAAAAAATCCTATTACGAACAGAAAGCTAAACATATGGAAGTCAAAGAAACTGAATTGCAACAGAAGATTGATTCCATAATTGTTGAACTTGAAAAAGTTGCTAAACTTACTCAAAAACAGGCTCATGATGAAATTATCAGAAGAGTCGAGGAAAAAACAACCAAAGAGATCGCTTTATATGTCCAACAAAAAGAGGATGAAGCCGAATTGCAACTTGAAACTCGTGCCAAAGAATTACTGGGTTTAGCAATCGATAAATATGCTCAAGATGTTGTTACCGAAAGAACAACCAACACCATCGATATTCCATCTGATGAGATGAAAGGTCGTATCATCGGACGTGAAGGAAGAAACATCAAATCATTGGAAGCTTTGTTGGGTGTTGACATTTTAATCGATGATACACCAAACGCAATTTCCATCTCTTCTTTCAATCCAGTTAGAAGAGAGATTGCTCGTCAAACTTTGGATATGCTTATCAAGGATGGTAGAATTCAACCTGGTAGAATTGAAGAAATTTACAAGAAAATCATCTCAGAATTTAATTCAACCTTGAGAAAAATCGGTGAACAAACCTGCCAAAAACTCGGTATTGTTCGTATAAATAAAGAGATGTACGATTACATAGGAAGATTGAAATACAGAACTTCATATGGTCAAAACGCTTTGGATCATTCAATCCAAGTTGCTTATTTATGTGGCATTATGGCAGCTGAATTAGGTTTGGATGTCAACTTAGCAAAACGTGCTGGATTGTTGCACGATATCGGTAAAGCTGCCGATTTCGAAATGGAAGGTTCTCACGTTGAAGTTGGTGCAAGAATTTGTAAAAAGTACAACGAACCAGATGTTGTTATAAATGGTATTGAATCTCACCACGGTGATAAACCTATGAAGTATTTGATCTCGAACATCGTTCAAGCTGCTGATACTTTATCAGCCGCTCGTCCAGGTGCTAGAAGTGAAACTTTGGAAAACTACATTCAGAGAATAGAGAAGATCGAAGATATATGTAAAAGTTTTGAAGGTGTCAGTAATTGCTATGCTATGCAATCCGGTCGTGAAGTTAGAGTGAGTGTCATCCCTGAGAGAGTCAGTGATGAACAAACTGTCATTTTAGCTCAACAGATCAAAACAAAATTGGAACAAGAAGCAACATATCCAGGCCAAATTAAAGTTAACGTAATAAGAGAGTGGCGTGCCACTGAAATAGCCAAATAATGTATTTGAATTTATTATTTATAGGTGATATTTTCGGAAAGATTGGAAGAAATTGTGTTGAAAAAATACTTCCTTCTATAAAAAAGGAGTACAACATAAATTTCATCATTGCCAATTCCGAAAATTCCACCCATGGTAATGGTTGCTCTTACTCAAATTACAAAACTTTCATGACACTCGGATTAAATTGTTTAACTTCCGGTAATCATTTTCTCGGTCATAAAGATGTCTATGAGCACCCTGAGTTATTCGATAATCAATTACGTCCTTTGAACTTTCCAAAAAATTACCCACTTGTTGGAAGTAAAGTTTACAATTTCAACAACTACAAAATACGTATAACAAATATGATAGGTAACACCTTCATGCAACCATGCATGGATAATCCTTTTGAAACTTTCAATGAATTTCTAACAACTGTTAAAAATACTCATGATTTTCATTTGGTGGATTATCATGCGGAAGCAACTGGTGAAAAAAGAGCCTTCGCTGAGATGTTTTCAAACGATGTTGATGCGATAATAGGTACTCATACTCATGTTCAAACAAACGATGATGCAATTTTGAACAACAGAACATTTTTCATAACAGATGTCGGCTATACAGGAGCGGTTGATTCTATTTTAGGTGCTGACAAAAAAGCGATGATCTTAAGGTCAGCTTACAATATGCGTTCGAAGATATCTCACCCTGAAACTGGATTATGTAATTTCTGTGCAGTTTATTTACAATACGACTTTGATAAAAATGCAATTACTAAATTTGAAAAAATATCCAGAAAAATTGAAGTGTAGTTAAATTGAGGATGAGTTAAATTTCAAAAATTAAACTCATCCTTTTAATTTGTATTTATTTTTATATTAACAACATATAAACGCTCAAAAATTGAATATCAAGATTATTTTTGATATTATTTTTAGCAGATAAGTGAGGAGTTACAATGGAAATTTTAAAAGTTGCTAAAGAGACTAATATAAATAAACTTGCTGGTTCTATCGCCAATAATCTTAGAAACGATGGTGAAGTTGCAATCTGTATGATCGGTGCACAATCCATCAATCAAACGATCAAAGGCTGCATCATCGCAAGAAGATACTTGAAAGAGGAAAATAAGGACTTGTACATTCAGCCTGATTTCTTCGACACAACTTCCACCGCTGAAAATCGTGTCACTGGTATCCAATTCACCATCAAAGTTGTTAATCTCGCATAATTAAATGAGCAAAAATAAAAAAAATAAGCCCATCATCATTGAAGAGCCTAATTTTAACAAGGCTAAATTTAGAAGCACCTCAAATCTGGATTTTATAGATGCAGATTTGAGTGTTCCAAACAATTTGAAACAATGGGCAAACAACAAAAAATACTTGATTAAAACATTCGGATGTCAAGGCAATGTTCGAGATACTGAATATCTGAAAGGATACTTCAATATTTTGAACATGTCTGAAACCGATGATTTTTCAAATGCAGATATCATATTATTCAACACTTGTGCTATCAGAGAAAATGCCGAAAATAAACTTTTCGCTGAACTAGGTAATCTTAGAAAATACTATGAGAAGAATAAAAATCTCATCATCGGTGTCTGTGGTTGTGTTATGCAAGAGGAAAATCCATATAGCTTATTAAGGCAAAGTTTTCCTTTTGTCAAACTTGTATTTGGAACATTCAATATCAATCATATATTCAACCTTTTATCGAAAGTTATTGAAAGCAATACAAGGGTTGTTGAAGTTTTTTCAAAGCAAGGTGAAATCATTGAAAATATGCCAACAGTCCGTAACGATAAGTATAAAGCGTTCGTAAACATAATGTACGGCTGTGATAAATTCTGCAGTTATTGCATCGTCCCTTTCACAAGAGGTCAACAACGTTCAAGAAAACTAACTGATATTCTCAAAGAAGTCAATCAGTTGATTGAAAATGGTTATAAGGAAGTTACTTTAGTTGGTCAAAATGTCAATTCCTACGGTTTAGATTTAACACAATCAGATAAAACTAGTTTCTACGAACTATTGGAAAAAGTTGCTCAAACTAAGATTGAAAGAATAAGATTCACAACAAGTCATCCTTTTGATTTCAACGAGAAAGTTTTCGAGATTATGGCTAAATATAAAAATATAATGCCAGCTTTGCATCTTCCTTTACAATCAGGCTCTGATTCTGTTTTGAAAGCGATGAATAGAAAATATGATGTCGAACGTTATAAACAACTGGTAGCTTTGTTAAGAAAACACATACCTGATGTTTGTTTAACAACTGACATCATTGTTGGTTTTCCAACTGAGACGCTCGAAGACTTCAACAAAACTATCGAACTTTGCAAAGAGATCCGCTTCGATGCTGCTTACACATTTATCTTCTCGCCAAGAGAAGGAACAGTCGCTGCTAAAATGACAAACATCACTCCTAAAGATGAAATATCAAGAAGATTTTTAATTTTAAAAGATACTATAGATAAAATTACCGAAGAGAAAGGTCATGAATATGTGAATAAAACTGTCAATGTTCTTTTCGACAGTATCAGTAAGAAAAACGAAAATATGATCTCCGGTTATGACGAGCATAACAAATTAATCCATGTTAAATATCAAGATAATTTGATTGGTACTATAAGAAAAGTTAAAATTAAAGAGTCACATACATTTTCATTTATAGGAGAAGTTTTGGATGAGTAAAATTGATTACGACAAACTTATCAATGAGGATATCGATAATATCATCGATATAATAAATCATGATAAATATGTTCAAACATTTCTTAGATTGAAACATTTTATTATCAACGATCCAAAATTGTTATCTTTAGAAAGTAGCGTTGCTGAATACAAATTTAAAGCTAAAAAATCATCTGGTGAAGAGAAGATAAAATATCTTCAACTAGCCAACAAAGCCTATGAACAATATATAAATTCTCCTGCCATGACAAATTATGATTATTATCTCAATCTAATGGAGAAAAAAATTGAAATTGTCTCATCAATTTTTCCACAGAAGAACGAAGATTAAATAAACCGCTCAGGCGGTTTTTTAATTTGTGAATATAATATAATTAATTAAGTTATTTATAGGATCTAGTATGTAGTATGGCGAATAAAAAAGAACAGAAAGAAAAGACAACTTTCACCCCGATGATTCAACAATATTTGAAAATCAAAGAACAAAATAAAGATGTTCTTATATTTTTCAGATTGGGTGATTTTTACGAGTTATTTTTCGAAGATGCCGAGATAGCTTCAAAGGAATTGCAATTATTTTTAACGAGTAAATCAGCTGGAAACAATCAAAAAATCAGAATGTGCGGAGTCCCGCATCACGCTTATAAATCTTACGTTCAAAAATTGTTGGATAACGGTCATAAAGTTGCCATTGTTGAACAATTAGAAGATCCTAAACTCGCTCAGAACAAATTAGTTCAAAGGGATGTTGTTCAAATTATAACTCCTGGTGCTAACATGGACTTAAAAACAAATGAAAATAACTATATAGCTTCGATAGAACTTGATAATAGCATATGTTCAATAGCTTTTTGTGATATGTCAACAGGTGAACTTATAGCAACTAATGTCATAAATGAAAACAGTGAAATTCTCTCAGCATTACTTGATAAAGATGTCAAAGAAGTGGTTTTTTCAAGTTTTGTCAATGCAAATTTGGTCAGTTTTATAAAACAAAATCGTGCCAATATTTTAATCTCGGAATGCAACGATGTTGAAACAAGTCTTGAGATGGAACCATTATTTGAATATTTGAAAGATCCACGACAGATAAAAGCGATAACCCGTTTGATCAATTACTTGCGTTTCACACAAAAACGTGAAATTTCATACTTTAAAAAGGTCATTAGTAAACAATCAAACAAGGTTCTTAAAATCGATTATCAAGCTAAAAATAACCTCGAATTGATAAGATCCCTCGATAACAAAAAAGTCTATGGCACTTTGTATTGGTTTTTAAACAAAACCAAAACACCGATGGGTAGCCGTTACCTTAAACGTATAATCGATGAACCAAGTGCTGATATAGATGAGATCAATCAACGTTTGGATGTAGTTACATATTTTATCGATAATTTCATCGATCGTGAGGATTTAGTATCTTTTTTAAGTGAAGTTTATGATTTGGATCGCTTAATCGCTCGTATCGGTTACAATTCAACAAATGGACATGATATGCTCCAATTGAAAAAATCACTGATTACTATTCCAAAAATTAAAAATGTTTTACAAAAATGTCCTTTGAAACTTGTTCAAGATATCACTAACAGAATTTCAAATTTCGATTATTTAGTTGAAAAGCTTGAAAAAGCCATTGTTGAAGAACCTCCTATTACAATCACTGAAGGTGGTATTTTCAAAAAAGGATATGACTCAGAACTTGATGAATTGATCGATATCAACACATCTTTGAAGCAATGGATTTCTCAGTTGGAATTGAAAGAAAGAGAAAGAACCAACATCAAAACCTTGAAAGTCGGTTATACAAAAATATTCGGTTACTACATCGAAATATCAACTGGTGCTTTGAAAGATGTCAAAGATGAGTTTGGTTATGAAAGAAAACAAACTTTGACAACCGGTGAAAGATTCGTCACAAAAGAATTGAAGGAGAACGAAGAGAAAATTTTACATGCTTCTGAACTTAGAAAAGATAGAGAGTACAAGTTGTTCTGTGAACTTAGGGATGAATTTAAAACCTACACACATCAAATTCAGGATTTATCAGATTGTTTAAGTTACCTTGATGTTCTTTTAAGTTTTGCATCAGTATCATCTGATAACAACTTTGTCAGACCTATTTTCAACGATGAAAATTTAGTCGATGTTAAACAATCAAGACACGTTGTCATGGAACAATGCAACAAAGATAAAAAATTTGTTCCGAATGATTTTTACATGGATAACAACACCGATGTTTTACTTATCACCGGTCCTAATATGGGTGGTAAATCAACATATATGAGGCAACTTGCTTTAAATGTTGTGATGGCACAGATCGGTACATACGTCTCCGCAGAATATTACAATTGTCCAATTTTTGATCAGATTTTCACAAGAATCGGAGCTTCAGATGATATTATCAAAGGTCAATCAACATTCATGATGGAGATGGAAGAGGTCAATCACGCTTTGAAACAATCGACAAGTCACTCCCTTATATTATTCGATGAGATCGGTCGTGGAACTGCAACATATGATGGTATGGCACTTGCCCAAGCTATTTTGGAATACTTAGTCACAAAAGTTCATGCTAAAACTTTATTTTCAACTCACTACCATGAATTAACAAATTTAGTAAGTGAAATTAAGCAAATAAAAAATATTCATGTTGGCGTCAAAGAGGAAGATGGTAACATCACTTTTTTATACAAAGTTTTAGATGGACCGATGGATAAATCCTATGGTATCAATGTCGCAAGTTTAGCAAATATGCCGAAATCACTTTTGGATAGAGCGAAAATTATATTGAAAACATTCGAATCAATTTCCAACAAAGATATTGATTTTATCAAAAAATCGATGGCTGATTTTGAGAAACAACAAAAACAAGAAATTGAAGCATCAAACGATAAACTTAAAGCAACTTTAAATAAAATTAAAAAGATTGACCCTGTCAATTTAACACCATTAGAAGCTTTAAATTTCGTATTTGAATTGAAGAAAGATATAGGTGATTAATATGAGCAAAGTTTATTTGATGCCGATGGAACTTGCTAACAAAATCGCCGCTGGAGAGGTTGTTGAGCGTCCAAGTTCAGTCATAAAAGAACTTGTTGAAAATTCCATCGATGCCGAAGCAACAGAGATAACAGTTTCTATAATCGATGGTGGAAGAACCATGATAAAAGTTATCGATAATGGTTGTGGAATGTCAAAAGAAGATGCTGTTTTATCATTCTCTCGCCATGCTTCAAGCAAAATTAGAAATACTTATGATTTGGATAGTTTGAAAACCTTAGGCTTCAGAGGTGAAGCTATCCCATCCATAGCTTCTGTTTCAAATTTCACAATGGAAACCTCAGATGGAGTAACCGGCACAAAAATTGTCAAAACACCTGATGCTGATTTGATAGTTTCAAACGGAACTCTTAGAAAAGGAACAACTATCACAATAGAAAAACTTTTTTACAATGTTCCAGCTAGATTGAAATTTTTAAAATCCGATAAATTTGAAAAGATGAAATGCGTTGAAATTATGGAAAATATCGCTCTTGGTTTTCCAAACATTCAATTTATCGTTAAAGCAGATGAAAAAGTAGTTTTCAAAACTTCTGGAAGAAACAATTTACTCGAAGCTATTTTTCAAGTGAGAGGAAGTTCAATCGCTAAGAATTTATACAAAATTCACCATAAAGAGAATGGTTTAGAGATAGATGGATATATAAGTAAACCGGAGACAAATTTTTCATCAAGATTTGAGATGCACACCTATATAAATTCGAGAGTTATCTACAATTACAAATTAAATAGATGCATCGAAGAAGTCTACAAAGATTATTTAGCTCCCAATAGATATCCTTACACCTGTATAAATTTCAAAATTGACCCATATTTAGTTGATGTCAATGTTCACCCTTCAAAAAAGGAAGTTAAAATTTCAAATGAAGAACATATAATATCCGTTTTAAAAAAAATCATCAAAGAGAAATTACTCAGTGAAAAGCCAACATACAACATCAATTTCAGACAAAAAGATGAACCATCACAACAGGAGAAACTTATCAACGAAGAGGAACTTGTTGAATTATTAAATAAATCGAATTTCTCATCATTCGCTTTTGAAGAAAAAACAAAAGTTGAAACAAATGAAACAACTGACTCAAATGATCTTCCTTTTGATTTGTTTGAAACAAAAGTAGAAAACAAGGATAAAATCGAACCCAATATACCAAGTTTTGAAGATAAGCACTTAATTTTGAATGATTCACAAGCGAAAACATCCAACTCACTACTTTCACTTAATTTAACTCCATTAGGTCAAATTTCAAACACATATATAGTTTTCGATTCAGAAAAAGGTCTTGTTTTGATGGATCAACATGCCGCAGCAGAAAGAATCAATTTTGAAAAGTACAACTCTCTTTTCAAAAATCCAATTTACTCAGCCACTCCTTTGATTCCTATACTGATCGATGTATCACCAAATTTAATGCTCAATTTTGATGACGAACACAAAAATAATTTAAAAAACATCGGTGTTATTTGTGAAGAATTTGGACAAAATACAATAAAAGTTTCTGAAATACCGACATTTTTGTTGAATAAAGAGGAGTACATATCAGATATCATCACTTTGTGCTTGCAGGACAAAAATATCTCTTATACGGACTTGATCAAAGATACTATCGCATCTATAGCCTGCAAAGCTTCGATAAAAGCCAACAGAAAATTGACATTTGATGAAATCCAATACTTAGTTGCAAAGCTTAGAAAATGTGAAAATCCTGCCAATTGCCCACATGGACGTCCGACTGTGATACTTTTAACTTTACAAGAGATTGAAAAGTTATTCAAAAGAACAGGAGGCTTCTAATAATGATTTATGTGATATTAGGCCAAACTGCTTCAGGGAAAACTTCTTTAGCTTTGAAACTTGCTAGAGAATTCAATTTGCCATTGATAAATTGTGATGCTTTTCAGTGTTACAAGCAGATGAATATCGGAACTGCCAAACCAAAAAAAGAAGAACTTGAAAATGTTGAACATTATTTTATCAATAACGTTGATATAACCGATGCCATCAATGTTAAAAAATTTCAAGAACAAGGTAGACAACTTATAGATAAACTTACAAAAGAAAATAAAGACATCATCATTTCAGGTGGTACAAGTTTATATATTAGAGCTCTGTTATTCAATTATGAATTCCCTGATATTGATAACAAAATATACGATGAATTATCTTTATACCCGTTAGATGAACTTTTAAAAATTTTGGAAGAACTCGATATTGAAACATACAATAACATCGACAAAAACAATAAAAGAAGAGTCGTAACAGCTGTCGCTTTGGCAAAAAATAATTTTTCAAGAGATGATCTTGTGAAAAAATTCAACAATAAACCTTTATATCCTTGTTTGTTTTTCAATATTGATGTTGATAAAGAGGATATCAATGAAAAAATTGACTTAAGAGTTGAGACGATGTTTGTTGAAAACTTAGTAAATGAAATTGAATATTTGATACAAAATTACGACTACAACAAACTCAACGCTTTTAAAGCCATCGGCTACAAAGAGTTCTTAAATTATATCAATGAAGATAAAACAATCGATAAAAGTAAACTTGAACAAATCAAACAAGATATCAAAACACACACTCATCAATATGCTAAAAGACAAAGAACTTTTATAAAAACTCAATTTTCCAATGTGAAAAATTTATCACCAGAAATGATATATTCTCGTATTATGATCGATCAAAGTATCAAACAAAGAACTAAATTGATGCTTGATCAAAAAATATTGAGCCAAATAGAAAATATGCATTTTTTAGTCTGTGGTCTTGGAGGTGTTGGTAGTTTGATACCTGAATATTTAGTAAGATTAGGTGCAAAAAACATCGATATTTTGGATTTTGACAAAGTTGATTTAACTAATCTAAACCGACAGATAAGTTACAATCTTGATGATGTTGGAAAAGATAAAATAGATGTTATAAGTGAAAAACTTGCAAAGATAAATCCTTCAGTTAATATAACTTCACTGAAGATGAAATTAGATAAGTTTAATATGATAGACAAACAGTATGATTTTATCTTCGATTGTATTGATTCAATTGAGGGAAAAGCATATTTAACTAAATATTCAATCGATAATAACATCCCAATTATTATAAGTGGCGGTGCTGGTAAAAAAATAGATTCCACCAAGACAAAAATTGAAAAGATAACAAAATCAAATGACGTTTTGATAAAAAAATATCTTGAATATTTAAAACCTATATTAACAAAAGATGATCATCTAAATTCAATATATTGTGTTTGTTCGAATGATACAAATATCAAAACAAAAAATAAAACAATATCTTCAATCCCAACTGTCCCTAACAGTTTCGGTTTGGCCATGATATCATTTTTACTAAAGAGAATTGTAGGAGGTTTTAATATATGAATATCAAAAGAAAACTTATAAAGGATTTTAATGTTAAAAAAGAAAGTTTGATCAACTACTACAATGATGAAATTTACAAAATCAATTATAAAATGTACGACGAACTACCTTATAAAGGTAAGCTTATTTTAGTCACAGCCATGACACCTACAATCTACGGTGAAGGAAAAACAACCGTTTCTATAGGTTTAGCTGATGCGATGAACTACATAAAAAAGAATGTTCTTTTATCACTTCGTGAACCTTCTTTAGGTCCGGTATTTGGAACAAAAGGTGGAGCAGCTGGCGGTGGCAAATGCTTACTGATACCTGAGGATAAAATCAATACTAGATTCACTGGCGATTTTGATAACGTTGCAACAGTTAACAATTTGATCTCCTCTGTTATCGATAATGAGATGTACTTCAACTCAAGCTTAAATATATCTTCAGAGAGAATAGTTTTCCATCGTTGCATGGATGTTTGTGATAGATTTTTAAAAGATCTCACTTTCCATATGGATAGGAAAAAATCACCGAATATTGAATACAAATCAAGTTTTGTCATTACTGCCGCAAGTGAAATAATGGCTATATTTACGCTAAGTCAAGATGAAAACGACTTTAAATCTCGCTTAGAAGATGTTACTGTTGCATTCTCAACTGACAACAGAAGAATAACCGTTAAAGATTTGAATATAACCAACGCTTTGATGAGTTTGATGAAAGAAACTTTATACCCGAATGTTGTCAAAACAAAATGCAACACACTCTCATTAGTTCACGCTGGTCCTTTTGCAAATATCGCCACTGGAACATCAAGTGCAATATCTTTGAAACTCGCATTGAAACTTAGTGATTATGTTATAACTGAATGTGGATTTGGAGCTGATCTCGGTTTTGAAAAATACATCGATATCGTGTCTCGTAACAATAAGATATATCCTGATTTGACAATACTTGTTGCAACCATCAAAGCCATCAAATATCACGGCGATGGAAACTTGGAATTAGGTTTTGAAAATGTTAAGAAGAATGTTGAACTAATAAGAAAAACTAACATCGAACCTATCATTGCCATAAATAAATTCAACGATGATTCTTCTGAAGATATTAAACTCGTACAAAAATTATGTGAAAAGAACAATATCGAATATTCATTTGTCACATCCTACAAAGATGGTAATAAAGGTGCTGTTGATTTAGCAAATAAAGTTGTAGAAAAATTGCAAAATAAAAAAGAAAACGACATCAAGTTTTTCTACAACTTTGAAGATACAATTGAGAATAAAATTTTTGCAATTGCTAAAAATGTCTATGGCTGTAAAGATGTAGAATACAGCCAAAAAGCCTTGGATGATATAAAAGTTATAAATGAAAATGGTTTGAGTAACTTTGCAATTTGTATGGCTAAAACACCAAACAGTTTCACCGATGATAAGAATGTGAAAAACAGAGGTGACAATTCAACACTTCATATACAAAAAATTGAATTTAATTCAGGTTCAAGACTTCTAATTCCATATACTGGTGAGATGATTTTGATGCCCGGTTTATCAAAAGATCCATTGATCAAACATTTTAAATAATTTAACTTTAATTTAAACAAAACAATAATATAAAATAATAGTAATGATTCAGTTATTAGGTAAAGATTTAAGAAAAAAAGATATCGCAGAATTGAAAGACAAGGCTAGCAAAAATGTTAACCTAACTTTTTATTTGGTTTATGACCCATCGTTCAACGAATCCTGTTCATACGTAAATTCAATTATTAAAACACTCGATAAAGTGGGTTGGCAACATGTCACTTACAAACTTACAAAATCATACAGAGATTATGGTGCTTTAAATAAGATTCGCTCCATAAAAGATTCGATGGTCATTTTAGCAAGACCAGTTCTTTTTGATGAAGAAACTTTGATCTCTTTGATCGATTATAGAAGTGATCCAGATATGTTGACTGATTTCAACAAAGGAAAACTTTACTCTGGCAATTTGAACTATCTTCCAGCAACAGCCATGTCTGTTAGAAGGCTTGTTGAATATTACAACATCGATTGTAAAGGAAAGAAAGTTTTGGTTATCGGAAGAAGCATCTCAGTTGGTTTACCTATATTCATGTATTTTCAAAGAAAGAATGCAACATGTACATTAGCTCATTCCAAAACCGAGAAGATTGATTTGAATAAAGCTATCATCGAGTCAGATATAATTGTTTTGGCAACCGGTAAACAAGGTTTGATCGATAGAAAATTTTTGAACAATAAACAGATAATAATAGATTGTGGTTATCATTCAAATGGCACTGGTGATTTAGGGTTTGTTCCAAATGATAATGAACTTTATGCTTACACTCCAGTCCCAGGAGGCGTTGGACCACTAACTATTACAAGTTTGTTGAAAAATGCCTTGTTATTACATACTCTTTACAAAAATTCAAAAGAGAAAGAATTGAACAATTTTTAATTAAGCAACCGTCGATACTTATATAAAGTAAGGAGGTTGCTTTTTTTGATATCTGTAAACAATTTAAGTTTCTCCTACTACGATGATAAAAATAAAGATAAATATATCCTTGAAAATGTAAATTTAAGTATCAAAGAGAATGGTTTATATTTCATCATGGGTAAATCTGGATGTGGTAAGTCAACCCTTCTCAATCTTTTATCCGGCTTTTTAAAACCTATTACTGGTTCTATCTTTATAGAAAACAACACAAACATAGGTTTATTTTTTCAGGATTACAAATTATTTGATTTTTTAAATGTTGAGCAAAATATCTCATTCCCGTTAATTTTGAAAGGAATTTCAAAGAAGAAAACAAACAAAATAACAAATTCTTTATTGAAAAAATTCAACTTATCGCATCTTAAAAAGAAGAGTGTTGGAAAACTTTCTGGTGGTGAGAAAGCAAGAGTTGCTTTACTAAGGATGATAAATTGTGAAACTGACATCTATTTGATAGATGAAGCCACTGGTGAATTAGATACTCAAAATGGTGAATTCATTATGAGAACAATAAAAGAACTGAGTAAAGATAAAATAATAATCTTTGTCACACATAACAAACAATTAGCCTATAAATACGGTGACCATATTTTCACTGTGGAAAATAAAACACTCAAAGGTGAGATTAATGCAATAACATTTACAAGAAAAACAGAAGTTATAAAGAAAAGAAAGCATAAAATCATAAACTTTTTTCAATC
Organism: uncultured Bacilli bacterium; assembly: GCA_944332485.1. GTDB lineage: Bacteria > Bacillota_I > Bacilli_A > RFN20 > CAG-288 > CAJMBK01. The sequence goes on from CALVKB010000001.1 coordinate 37,171, forward strand.
GATATTCTTCAATTTATGCATGATAAAAAATCGTTTGATTAGAATAATATTCTCATCTTTTTTTGTTGGCCTTTCTTTTGCTATTTTATCTATAACATTGTTTCTTAAGTTATCTTCTAATGATTTTTCTAAAAATATCTATAACAATTTTCCAAATAGCAACATTGCAACAATATATAAAACAGAAACTAAAAATTTAACTAATCAAGTGACAATTGAAGAAACTAACACACTATCAGAAAATGAGAAAAACGAAATAAAAAATAAATATAATGATGTTCATTTTTATGAGGATTTAACTATCTTTCTACCAAAACAAATAACAGTCTTGTACAAAGACGAATATGTCAATATAAACTTGCTCCCAATTATTAGTAAACAAGACGATTTAAGATTTGTAAAAGCTAACAAGTTGTTTTATAAAACTTTCAATGATGATATCAAACTTGTTAAAGCAGAATTTTCCAAAAAATTTGTGTATTTGGAAGAGGAATATATATTTAACTTCAATTACACATTTGAAGTTGATGGTTATTTTGATGATATCCCTTTATTAAATATACCGACCATTTATTACAACTACAACTTGATGAAAAATTATCTATACAATCAAAATATAGATGATGATTCGAATATAAAAATTCAAGATGTTTTGAATGACTATAATTTCAAAAAGAATTACATAAATCAGGAATTGATCATCTCAGAAAATTTATATATGATAAAAAATGAGAATATAAATGACAATATAACAATAAATTCATATCCATTTACAATCGCAGAATCGTTCGATGATTTAATAAATTCTATAACAAGTTTGATTTCGATATTTTTAATTGTAGTTTTAATCATCACATTCTTTTTAGAATACATCAGTATATTTTTCCTATATGAGGAGAACAAAAATTATTATGCAATTGTTCTAGCATATGATAGTAACGAAAAAAGTTATAAAAGAATCCTATTAAATTTAGTTTATATATTCTTCGGTATATCAACTGTTTTTTATTCATCTTTGTTTTTGATATTCAACAAAATATTAAATTCAATCCTTTTTAAAATAGATTTATCAAATTTCATTTTTTTCAAATTTGATGTGTTGATTTTTTCAATTTGCACAGTTTTAATTTTCATTTTTTCCATGATTGCCAGCTATTTCTCATATAAGAAAATCAACAAATCTGAATTGTTATTATCATTGAGAAAGGAGTGATATGTTAGAAGCTAAGAATTTGTATAAAATGTATAAAAATCAAGATAAATATGCAATAAACAACTTTAATTTTACTTTTGAAAATTGTGGTTTATATTACATTATTGGAGAATCCGGTAGTGGCAAATCAACCCTTTTGAAAATTCTCGGAGGTATGGATAATGAATATAGAGGATCAGTATTTTTCAATAAGAAAAATTTGAAAAATTTATCTTTTGACGAGCTCACAAATTACCGTTTTGAATATGTTGGTTTCTCTTTTCAAGATAGCTACATATCCAATAAGGAAACTGTATATGAAGACTTATGCAAAGTATTAGCAATAACAACATATGAAGATAGCGAAAAGAATAATCTTATCAATGATGCATTGAAAAAAGTTAATCTTCTTGAGAAGAAGAATGAGATTGGAAATAATCTATCTGGCGGTGAGAGAAAAAGAGTTTCTTTAGCAAAAGCTATTGTTAAAAATCCAAGTGTCTTATTCGTTGATGAACCAACTGGAAATTTAGACGATAAAACATCTATGTTAATAATAAATCTACTTAAAGAGTTATCTAAAAACACATTAGTTATTGTAATTACACATGATGAAAGTTTGATAAAAAATCAAAAATATCTAAGAATTTCAAACGGATGTTTAGTTGAAACAAATATCAAAAATAAAATTTCAACTTTTGATAATGTTGTTTCTAAATTAAAAAGAAAAAAATTGAGTTTTACTAAAACTTTTAAAATGATCATAAGTTCTATAAAATCATCTATAAAACTAATTTTCTTCTCAATCGTCTCACTGAATATTTCTTTGACAATATTCGCATTTATTTTCATTCTGACAAATGGAGTTAAAGTTGGTTTGATGAACTCGATTGGAAGTTTGATTGACACATCAAGTATAGTTATGCAACAAAAAACTATAACAGCAAATAAAATTGATGAACCATTGAATGAAGAGAACATAAAATTTGTTAAAAGTCACTTAGCGAATGAACTAATTGACCAACAGACAATCTATAAAACTGATGTGGACAGATTGTTCAACTATAATTCAAAATTTTATCTCAAATCAAAACAAAAAAAATACGAATTAAAAAGATTAAATTTGAACTGTTTTTCAAATTATCACTTAATTTCAGAATTTAATAATTCACAGTTTCTTCCTACTTTATCTGATTATACTTTGACATATGATGAAGTAGGTCTTGGTATCACGATGAATGAATTAGCAGCGATTATGACTTTATACAAATTGGATAGCATCAACGAATTTGAACAATTCATACAAGATGAAAAAATCTATTTAAATATGGAAATAATAAATCAAGATTGGTCATATCGATTTGTTGATTATGCCCCTAGAATTAAATTTGTAATGATTTCTGATACTCCTATGATCATCCATTCTTTATATAACTACAACGAACAATTCTATGAATCAAAAGATGGTCTACAACTAATTGGAAAATTAAAAGCTGAAGAATCTGATAAACCATGGACGTTGATAAAAGAATATGGTGTGAAAGTTAAAAAGGAAAATGCTATAGATTTTTTTATTCACTTCAAACAAGAAAAAGAACTTGATAAATACGATATTGTAATAAACAATTTTGATACAACAACAGAAGTTTTTTCTTTGAAAATAATTTATAAATATTATGATAATATTAATATCTCATTTTTAGAAAACTTAGTAGAAGAACAAAACAACATTGATTATTTTGATCTTTCAAACAACGTCTACAGTTACATTGATAATGGACTGAATGCTGGCTTTAAGAAAAATATCTTCATCTCTTCAGATTTATCTAAACTTAATAATATTGAAGATGATTACAGTAAAACAGAATACAACTTCAATGAGCAAACAAATTTAAATATAGTTGTTTCCAAAAATGTCATCAAAGGAAATTTGAATTCTTCTTTTGATAGTGAGACTTTATATTTTAAAAATATCAAATCAATACAATCTTTCACAAAATTAAAATCAGATGAAATAATCGTCTCATCAAAATTATATAGAACACTTTTCAACGAGGAATTTAAAGATGTTCCAAAGAAAATTAATGTCATGTTTTTAGCAAATGTTGAATACGATGAAAACAACAAAATTTACAAAAACACATTTACAAAATTCGATTTAAAAATTGTAGATGTCGTGAATGATGAGAAAACTCAATCTATATATCAAGATGCTATGTTTTGTTCAGCCATCGGATTTTTATATGGTAAATCAAATACAGAAGATTTATTATTTTCAAATGTCACTTTCAAAATAAAAGAAAAAGCTAAAATTAAAGAAACAATGAATGAATTGAGAGAAAAATATAGTGAATATTACTTTGACATACCTTTAGTTAAGATGAAAGAGGAAATTGACAAAACAATCGACAATATATGTTACTTCTTACTTGTTTTTTCGGTTATTTGTGTGGTCATCTCTTTTGCATTACTTTATCTGTCATTTTTCTTGATTATCAAAAAAGAAGATAAAAAAATAAAAGAATTGACGATCCTTGGTTACAGGAAAAAGGAAATTTTCAAATATTACTCTATATACCTTTTCTTTGTTTGTTTAATAACTGTGATCTTTTCCACCATAACAACTACAATAGCAAATTTTATTGTTATTAAAGAGATAAAAAACATGTTCAACACAACAATACCGACAACATACATTTCATATTTGGTGATTTTTGTTTTGATAATTTTCATTTATTTATTGTGCTGTTTATTCATAAAAATCAGGCTTGAAAGGAAAAAATTAGAAAAAATCATGCTAAATTAAGGGAAAGTATTAATAAATATTTAAGATATTTATATAATATAAAAGTTTTGGAGGTCTTTTATGAAAGGACGCGTGAAAGTTTTTAAAAAACAAAATGGATTTGGTTTTATCCATGCCGAAGATGGTTTGGATTATTTTTTCCATTATTCTGATATACAAAAAGAAGGTTATAAAACTTGTAATGAAGAAGACATGGTCGAGTTTGAACCTACCAGCACTGAAAAAGGTCTTAAGGCTAGCAAAATAACAATTTTGGAAGATTGATAATATGGGACTTAAAGCAGGTATTGTTGGTTTACCCAATGTCGGCAAATCAACTTTGTTCAACGCCATCACCAAAAGTCACGCTTTGATGGAAAATTATCCATTTGCAACAATAGAACCTAACACTGGTGTTGTGATGTTGAACGACAAAAGATTTGATCGTTTATGTGAAATTTTCAAACCAAAAAGCAAAGTCAAAGCAACTTTTGAATTCACAGATATCGCAGGTTTAGTAAAAGGAGCTTCCAACGGTCAAGGTCTTGGTAACAAATTTTTAGATCATATAAGACAAGTTGATGCCATCATTCATGTTGTTCGTTGTTTCAAAAACGATGATATCATCCATGTTGAAAATTCAATAGATGCCATAAGAGATATCGAAGTTATAAACATGGAATTGATAATGGCGGACTATGATGTTTGTAAGAAAAGATACGATAAAGTTTTTCCAAAAGCAAAATCCAGCAAAGATAAAGATTCATTGTTTGAAATTCAAGTTTTAGAAAAAGTTATTAAATTGCTTGAAGAAGGCAACATGCTTAAGGATTGTAACTTAGCCTATGATGAACTAAAAGTACTTTCAATTTTGAATTTATTAACACTAAAACCCACTATTTATGTTGGGAATGTTTCTGAGAAAGAATATTCAAATCCATCGATAAGTGAGGAATTTTTAAAAGTTTCAGATTATGCAAAAAAACACGATTCAGAATGTATCCCTATTTGTGCACAAACTGAGTGTGAACTTGCTTCCTTATCGGATGAGGAGAAAAAAGACTTTTTAAGCATGCTCAATATCACTATGTCTGGTTTGGATCAGATAACTTTAAGTGCTTATCACCTTTTAAATTTAAAAACATTTTTCACAACTGGAGCTGATGAAGTTAGAGCTTGGACTTTCAAAAATGGTATGACTGCACCAAACTGTGCTGGAATAATTCATTCAGACTTAGAAAAAGGCTTCATCAAAGCTGAAGTATACAAATATGAAGATATCGACAAATTCGGTAGCGAAGCTGAACTTAAAAGTCATGGTAAAATAGAAACTGTCGGAAAGGATTACTTGGTACAAGATGGCGATTGTCTTTATATCAGGTTCAATGTTACAAAATGATCGATTATAAAATTGGATTCAGCACTGATATTCACCGTTTTAAAAATGAAGGTGATTATATTTTGCTAGGTGGTGTGAAAATTAAAACCGATAATCTTTCAATTGTCGCTCATTCCGATGGTGATTGTTTACTCCACGCTTTAGCAGAGAGTATTCTATCAAGTCTTGGAATGGAAGATCTTGGCACTTACTTTGATGATCGTGATGATAAATATCTTAACTACGATTCAAAGAAGATTCTAAAATTCAGCTTGGATGAACTTCATAAAAGAAATTGGAAAATAAGAAATGTCTGTATCAATATAACACTGCAACAACCTCGTTTGTCAGAGTATAAAAAGCTTATCAAAGAAAACTTATGCCAACTTCTTAACTTGAGTAGTGAAGATATTTCCGTCCATGCTGGAACAAATGAAAAATTGGATGATATTGGCAAAGGATTAGCCATAAAAGTGGATTCCACAATCTTAATTTACAAGGAGGTTTGAGATGCAAGTAAACGATAAAATCAAAAGTAAGATAGTTGAAATTTTAAAATCAATTGATGAAAGTTTCGATGAATCAACTGTTTTATTAACTTCGAATAAGGATAATTCTCACGGTGATCTTTCCACAAATGTCGCTTTGAGAAACGCTAAAAAATTCAATATGCAACCTTTACAATTAGCAAATTTGATAAAGGACAAATTCTTTTGTGAAGAAGTTACCAATGTTGAAGTTGCTGGTGTTGGATTTATCAATTTTTATTTAAAATCTGATACTTTAGGTTCAATTATCGACGAAATCATCAAAGCTGATGAAAATTACGGTCAAAGTCTCAAAAATAAAGATAACAAGGTCAATTTGGAGTACGTAAGTGCCAATCCGACAGGTTACCTCCATTTAGGTCATGCTAGAGGAGCTGCTTTGGGTGATGCTATGAGCCGTATTTTGAAGAAAGCTGGTTATGAAGTACTTCGCGAATACTATATAAATGATGCCGGAAATCAAGTAAATATGCTTGGTAAATCATTGATGGTCAGATATCAACAAGCTTTAAATTTGAAAAATAGAATGCCATCGAAAGGCTATCACGGTGAGGAAATTAAGCTAGTTGCAAAATCACTTGTTGAACAATACGGTGATAAATATGCTAAAAAGACAAAACAAAATTTGAAGTTTTTCATCGACAACGGAATTAAATTTCTCTTGAATCAGATTCTTGTTGATCTTAAACAATTCAGAGTTGAATTTGATAATTTTGTCTCAGAACAATGGATAAGAAATTCCAACAGAATTGAATTATGTCTTGAAAGATTGAAACCTTACATATATATTCAAGATGGTGCTACTTTCTTAAATACCACCAAAGATAAGGATGATAAAGATAGAGTAATCGTAAAATCCAATGGTTCTTACTCCTATTTCATGCCTGATATCGCATATCATGATTACAAATTTGAAAGAGGATTTGATAAGATTATTACTTTGCTTGGCGCTGATCATCATGGTTATATCACCAGATTAAAATCTGCTATGACTTCCCTAGGTCATGATGCAACAAAACTCAACATTCCTTTGATTCAAATGGTGAGATTGTTCAAAAATGGCAAAGAATTCAAAATGAGTAAAAGAACTGGAAACGCCATATCGATGAAAGAACTTATCAATATGGTTGGAATTGATGCTGCTAGATATTTCTTTGTATCACGTTCGGCTTCGCAACATCTTGATTTCGATTTGGATTTAGCAATGACTATCGGAAATACAAATCCTGTTTATTATGCTCAATACACTCATGCTAGACTTTGTTCAATATTAAACAAAGCCAAAGACAAAAATATTTCAGAGTACGATACAAAAGCAGACTTACTGAATAGTGAATCAGAAAAGTCATTGATAAAAAGTTTATATGATTTTCCAAAAGTGGTTCAAGATGCTGCAAAAACATTAGAACCATATAAAATTTGCAATTATATTCAGGAAGTTTGTACACTTGTCAACGTTTTCTATCAGAAAAACAAAGTCGTTGATGAGGAAAATTTAACACTTTCAAAACAACGTTTAGCCTTAGTTTCTGCCACAGAAATTGTTTTGAAAAATGCATTCAATTTGATAGCGATTGATGCACCAGAAAAAATGTAAATAGATAAAAGTATATATAATTATTTTGATATAATATTAGATGTTTGGAGGCAATATATGAATAATCAAATTTCAATGATTGATGCTGCTTATTCTATCGTTAAAGAATCTAAAAAGCCAATCACTCTTGACGCTTTACTTAAAAGTGTGCAAAAAAAATTGGAACTTACAGATGAGGAGTTGATTCAGCGTCGTTCTAAATTCTACACAAATTTATCATTAGATTCACGCTTTGTCAATTTAGGTCATCATGGATGGGATTTATCCATTCGTCATGACTTTGCAACTGTTCATGAGGAAGTCAAAGACCTTGATGCTGAAGGCGAGACAAACATTCTCGATTTGGTTGATGAGGAAGAATTGGATGAAAGCGAACAAGATGAAGAAAATGAAAATTCAAATGATAGCTTAACAGAACAAGATGATGATTTATTCATTCCAAGTGAAGAAGGAGAGTAATTATGGCCTTAGAAAATATGACAAAAATGCTCAACAAAGCATTTAAAGAACATTATGCTGTTGGTCAATTTAACATCAACAACGTTGAATGGACAAAAGCAATCTTAGAACAATGTCAAGAGACAGAAACACCTGTTATATTAGGTTGTACCGAAGGTGCTGCTAAATACATGGGCGGATGGAATACTGTTGTCGGCTTAGTCAAAGGTTTGATCAAAGATTTGAATATCACAATTCCTGTCGCATTACATGTCGATCACGGTAGCTCATTTGAAGTTTGTAAAGCTGCAATCGATGCAGGTTTCACTTCAGTTATGATCGATGCTAGCCACTTCCCATTGGAAGAAAATATAAGAATTGTCAAAGAGGTTGTTGACTATGCTCATCCAAAGGGTGTCTCAGTTGAAGCTGAGCTTGGAAGAGTTGCAGGTCAAGAAGATGGTGCTGTCGCAGCTGAATCAATGTACGCAGTTCCAGAAGAGTGCATCGATTTAGTTACAAAAACAAAAGTCGATTTCTTAGCTCCTGCTTTAGGTTCAGTTCATGGTCCATACCATGGTCAACCAAAACTCGGTTTTAAAGAGATGGAAGAAATTGCAAATCTTGTCAAAATTCCATTAGTTTTACATGGTGGTTCCGGCATTCCTGATGATCAAATTCAAAGAGCTATCAGCTGTGGAACAAGCAAGATCAATATCAACACCGATTGCCAAATTGCATGGACAAAGATCGTTCGTGAAACATTGAACAAAGATAGTGAAGTTTATGATCCACGTAAAGTCATCGGTCCAGGTACAAAAGGTATCAAACAAGTTGTTTTAAATAGAATCACAGTCTTTGGTTCTAAAGGAAAAGCAGCAACTAAGTAAAATTTGAAATGTATATATAAAAAAGGAGCCTAGGGCTCCTTTATTTAAAATGGAGGAAATTTATGATTGATATTACAAAAGTTTTCAACAAAGTGAAACAATATGAAAGTATCATCGTCACCGGACACGTCATTCCTGATGGTGATTGCTATGGAAGTGTGATGGGTTTAGCAACAACTTTAAAAGAGCATTTTCCAAATAAAGAGATAATTCCTGTCATCTCTGATTTCAAAATTAAATTTGACAACAATCTTGTTCAAAGTGTTAAACCAGGTGTACTTAGTGATGAAAAAATAAAACAAAGTCTAGTATTTGTTTTGGATTTAGCAAACACCAACCGTTTGGATGAAAAAAGAGCAGTTGATGGAGCATGTATTATAAAAATTGACCACCATACATTTGAAAGAGTTTATGGTGAAATTGATTATGTGGATTCATCAAGTTCATCCTGCTGTCAAATTATCGCTGAGATGCTTATTAAAAAGTTCAAAAAATTATCAGTCGAAGCAGCAACTTATCTTATGTTAGGTATGATAACTGATACTGGAAGATTTTTATATTCACGTGATGCACAGTGCTTCAATACAGCTGGTGAACTTGTAAAATTCGGAGCTAAACTTAACGATATCTACAACAGACTTTATACACAAGATTTGGAAAGTTTCCGTTTCAAGAGCTTTGTATATTCCAATTTTAAAGCAGAAAACAAAGTTGCTTATATTGTTTTTAGAAAAGAAGATATACATAAATTGGGTGTTGATTTCAATTACGCCGCTGCTAATGTAAATTTGATTGCCCAAATTGAAAATTACCCAATTTGGATAAGCTTTGCTGAAAGTGATGAAGGAACTGTCCGTGTTGAAATTCGTTCAACTCGTGATTACAACATCAATCCTCTTGCTGTTATGTTCAACGGTGGTGGCCATCATCAAGCAAGTGGCTGCAGACTTGACAATATCGAAAATTACATAAAAGTTGTGAAAGAAGCACAAAACTGTGAGAGGTTTTTAGAACATGAAACTGAATGATTTTATAAACCTTCATAAAAATGAAAAATACTTTGATATTTTCGAAAATCTTCTTAATATCGGCTTAGAAGCCAAAAATATCGTTTTGAATTATTACAAAAACGGATTTGATGTTTCAATCAAACAGGATGATTCTCCTGTTACACAAGCTGATTTAGCAAGCAACAAATACATAACAACTAAACTTAAAACTCTCTATGAAGATTTTGCAATATTATCCGAGGAGGATATCGATTCCAAAACCCGCTTGACAAACGACAATTTATTCATCGTTGATCCGATAGATGGTACAAGTGATTTTATCAATCATGATGATGAATTTGCCATAAATCTTGCTTATGCTTATAAAAGAAAAGTCGAAGTTGGTGTCATAGTTGTTCCTGCTATAAATAAATTGTACTTCTCTTACTGTGATAATTTCTCATACGAATATGATCAAACAAATGACGAAGTAACTCAAATTAAGGTTTCAAATAAAACAACTAATTTGATAATGCTCCGTTCAAGAATGCACGCTGTAAAGTCAAAATTGGTCGATTATTTGGAAAAAGATATTTCAAAAACCATACCTTGTGGTTCTTCCTACAAAGGATGCTTAATAAGCAAAGGTGAGGCTGATTTTTACTTCACAACAAGCCCAAACACTAAAGAGTGGGATGTTGCTCCAATAGATATTATCGTCAGAAATGCCGGTGGTTTGTTCTTGGATGGTGAAACTTTGAAACCATTTATCTACAATAGGGAAAATCCATACAATTTGAAAGGCTTTTTCTGTTTAAACAGCACTGATCTTCTCAATAAAATAAGACAATTCAAAGAGTTGAATAAATAAAATTATTTAAAAATAAAAGAGGAATAATAAACTATTTATTTTCCTCTTTTTTTAATGGCTCAACTTCTTCCAATGGAACGATATTTTGTTCAATCTCTTTACTTTTAATAAGATTTTTCTTCTTCCAAACATCCGATTGCAATCTGAAGTAAAAAATCAAAGCTCTCAGACATTCATCTATAGTATTAGCGATAAATACTCCTATAACTCCCAATTTACAGACAGTTCCAAAAATATATGTTCCACCAACTGCAATTGCCCAACAGGAGATAATTGCAGTGATAACAGGTACAAATATATCTCCACTTGATTGAAGTCCTTTAACTAAAACTATATTGCTCGCTCGCCCTTGTTCCAAAAGGATATTGAAACTTAATATTATCAAAACGATGTTGATGATGTACATCTGAGTATTAGCAATTGGAATTTCCGGGCTTACTTCTATTGTTGTTTTCAATAAATATGAAAATAATGGGTATGCTATTGCCAGTATGACAACTGACATGAAAAATGATATAACCGATGCCATCAAGCGAGTATCTTTAATAAGTTTTTTCGCTTCTTCCTTTTTATTATTTACAATCAAAGCGCCCTCTTGCACTTGCATAGCTTGAGATATAGCAGAGGCAAAAATATATACGAATGTACAAACATTAGATATGTACATCTTGATATTACCTTGAACATCCGGATATAAAAACTGATTGATGATGACCATACTGATGGTTTGTGCAAAATTATATGAGAAGGTTTCACCAGCAGAAGGAACACCGATCATGATAAGTTTTTTAAAGGTTTGAAATGAGAAGTGTTTGAAAGTTTTAATAATAGATAAACTTACTCCAACATATTTGATATACATTATCACAATGACGATCAAACAAACCAACTTTGAAATCGTTGAAGAAAGTGCTACACCGATAATTCCTGTATCTGTTGATGGATCTTTTTTAGCAATCAAGTAAATAGCGATAGCATTACCAGCAACATTTAAAACATTCATGATGATTGAAACGTAAGTTGATTGCATCATCTTTTTATTAGCACGCAAGAAGCTTCCGAAAGTTGAGATCAAGGCTTGAATAACAACCCAGCTTCCAGTAAATTGCATATATAAAACTGCTTTATGACGTATTATTTCTTTTTCTACTTTCAATAAACTTATAAATTGCTCTGCGAAAAAAAACAAGAATATTGAAAATGCAGAAGATACTACTAAATTAAAATAAAATGCAATTCTATAAACTTTCTCTGCGTTCTGTTTATCATTTTTTCCATTATATTGAGTGATCAAAATTATCGATGCAGTTGTTAAAACTTGGAATGTGACATTGACTAAAACAACAATTGTATTAACCTGTCCAATAGCGTTGACTCCATTTTGATCGTAGGAAAGTTGAAATTGGTCGACAAAACCGATGATTATTCCCAAAATTAATTCTAAAAATATCGGTAAAGTTAACTTTAAAAGCTCTTTGTTGCTTTTGAAGACAGAGAAGATTTTTGTCATAAACTAATCCTTAGTTTGATTATCAGTTAAATTGAGACTTTTATTAGTTGAAACAAGTTCAACACCGGAGATACCTGGAACTTCATCCATCAAAACAACCTCAATACCATCTTTAAAATCGAAAGATGCTAAAGAACAACCATCGCAGGCACCGATAGCTTTAATGTAAACAATACCTGTTCTCTCATCGAAATGATCCAATTCAATATCTCCACCATCTCTGTGGAAAAAAGGTCTCATCTTGTCAAGAACTTGTTCAATTTGATTAATGATGTTGTCAGATTGTTCCATAAATTACCTCATCACACAAGTAAAAATTATACAACTAATATTTTAGTATTTACAATAATTTTCATACGAAAAAAGCCACCTTTCGGTGACTTGTTTTTTATAGATTCTGTTTTGCTTATTTTCTGCAAAGTTCCAACTCGATAAATGCAAATAAAGCACCAAGAACTGGAATAAATTGTAAGTATGTGTATAACTGCATATCTTTGATGTCAAAAATAAAGTAAACACATGTAAGAACAACCAAACCTGCAAAAGCTGCAACATTAATACCGTTGATTAAACGGAATTTGCTGAATATTGTAGCCAATAAACTTGAAACAACTGGGAAGCAAAGAACACCTAATAAGATGTATTCTCTGATGCCTAAACTTTCAAATATTTCTTTAAATTGCTTAATCGGCTCACTGAGACTCTTTCCTAAAATTAAGTTGATTAAATACAAATTACTATCTTTTTCTTGAGGTACCAACAAAGCAACAATAACAAAACCGACAGCACAAAGCAAAGTTATTAAACCAATGTACCAAGGAGATCTACTTGTTTTTGGTTCCTTTAATTCTCTTTTTGAATGCATTTCCATAATCATATTCTCCCTTCAGTATTATTGTAGCAAAATTTAAATTGTATTCTTTAATTATTTTAAAAAATTAGTTTTTTTACAACAATAAAACAATAAAAAAAGCCTTGATTATTCAAGACTGCCATAAACAAGATATGCCCGGGGCGGGAATCGAACCCGCATGGATGTTTAGTCCGCAGGATTTTAAGTCCTGTGCGTCTACCAATTTCGCCACCTGGGCAAAATGACTCGCGGCAGGTTCGAACTGCCGACCCCTTGATTAAAAGTCAAGTGCTCTTCCGACTGAGCTAGCGAGCCATGTATAATTGGCTGGGGTACCTGGATTCGAACCAGGGCATAATAGAGTCAAAGTCTACTGCCTTACCGCTTGGCTATACCCCAATTGGATGGTGGGCGAGAGTGGATTCGAACCACTGAACCCGAAGGAACAGATTTACAGTCTGCCGCGTTTAGCCTCTTCGCTACTCACCCAGTTTTATCCAAGTAATTTAGTCGCGTGTTTTACTATGGTGGATGTTGAGAGGCTCGAACTCCCGACCCCCACCTTGTAAGGGTGATGCTCTCCCAGCTGAGCTAAACATCCAAAACAACGCTCTTAAAATGATATAAAAATTTAAGAAACTTGTCAATAAAATTTTCATTTATTTTTAATGCGTTTTAGCACACATTTTATAGTATGTCAAAACGCATTAAAACACACAATTTTTTATCTTTTTTCAGGCTTCCCGAGAAGTTTGAACATGTTCTTCTTATATATTTCAACTCCCGGTTGATCAAAAGGATTAATTTCCAACATGTAAGCACTAAAAGCACAGGCTCTCATGAAAAAGTAGAATAAATTTCCGATTGATTTACTAGATAAATCTTCTATTTCCAAAATATTAGCAGGAACTCCACCTTCTGTGTGAGCTTTCAAAGTACCCAAATATGCTTGATCATTGACATATGATAAATTTTTGCCAGCTAAATAATTGAGACCATCCAAATCTTCTTTTTCTTTTAATATAGTTAAATCAAGTTTGACATTCTTAGGTTTGATGATAGTTTCAAATAAAACATGACTGCCTTCTTGAATAAATTGTCCCATAGAATGTAAATCTGTTGTAAAAACACAGCTGGTTGGGAAAAGTGCTTTTCCTTGTTTTCCTTCAGATTCACCGAAAAGTTGTTTCAACCATTCATTGATCATATTCATATGAGGTTCATATGAGATGAACATCTCACTGGTATACTTCATTTGAGTATGTAATAAAAATCTTGTTAAACCATATTTGTAAGCTGGGTTCTTCTCTAAATCCAAACAAGAATATTCCTTCTCACCTTCGACAAAACCATCGATGAACTCTTCAATATCGATATTAGCACATGCCATCGGGAATAATCCGACAGGAGTTAAAACAGAATATCTTCCTCCAACATCATCAGGGATGACATATGTATGGTAGCTTTCAGCATCTGCTTCAGTTTTCAAAGCACCTTTTTGTTTATCAGTTGTGGCAATTATCAATTCATTAGCTTTTTGTTTACCAACTTGTTTTATCAAAAGATCCTTGCACAATCTAAAAGCGATTGCTGGTTCTGTGGTTGTACCACTTTTTGAAATGACATTGATAGCGAACTTTTTATCTTTCAAATAGTTCAAAACTTGGGCAGTATATGTACTTGAAAGAGTATTTCCTAAATATAGAACTTCAAATTTGTCTTGAGAATACAATCCGTTGATAGCTTCAATAGCAGCACGGGCTCCTAAATAAGAACCACCGATACCGATAACTACAAGAACATCAACTTCCTCTCTTATACGTTTAGCTGTTTTTTTAATATCTTCCAGGGTAGTTCTTTCATTTTTTAAATTGGATGCATAATCCAACCAACCTAAAAAATCATTACCTAATCCATCTTTATTCTTGATAGTATTCAAAACTTTCTCTGAAAGTTTCTTAACTTTACTTTCATCAATTTTATTAAAAGCTTCACCTACTTGTTTGTAATTAACCATATTAGTCTCCTTGTCCGTGTTTATTATAAAACTTTTTTTATTCCTTTTATGTAATCATTGAAGAAATCAACATCCTCTTTATATGTGATTTTACTTAGATGTAAACCACCGTATAAAACAGGATATTTATGTGTGATTTTGTATGCTAATTGCATCTCATCAGTGTTGTTTAAATCTGATATATTTTTATAAATTTCCTTTAAAAGAGATAATTTGAACGCCTGTGGAGTCAAAATTCTAAGTAAATCATCTCTTGTAACAACTTCATAATATTCATTTTTATTCTTCATCAAAGTATCGCAGACATTTGAAGCATATGTCACCGCTTGTTCAGTTTTAAGAACATTCAAAATGTTGATAAAATCTGTATCTTTAACGAAACATCTACAAACATCATGAATAACGACATTACAATCAGTATATTCCAAGTTTGTAGCTTCAGAAATCGCGTTTTTCACACTCTCTGAACGGGTATTACCACCAACTATCAGATCGATGTTTTTAAAATTCAATTTAAACTCACTTAAAATATCTTTGACAATGTTGTAGTCATCTTTGGATATAATCAAAAAAATTCTTTCAAAGCACTTGGCTTGCAACGCACTTTTCAAAGGAAAAACAAACAATGGTGTATTAGTTTGCGTATCGCGATAAAATTGCTTTTTTACTTCATTATTAAACCTTTGTGAACTTCCTGCTAATAATAAAAATAATATATTATGTCCCATATAAAGAAGTTTAGCATAAAAAATGAGTAATTTAAAATTTGCTTTTAAATTTTGTTTATAATTTTACTCGTGAGGTTTGATTATGTTTTTAATGAGTACTTTAACATTACAAATATTAGCGATAGTAGGTATAATTCTCGGTTTGATTCTGTTGACTTTTTTATATATTTTAACCATGTATTTGATCGCCAAAAAACAGAATATAACTGTTGAAAAAATATATCAACAAACTCGTCCATTTCAAGCAGAAAGATTGGAATTGATAAAAAATGGTTTCGATATATTGGACGAGAAAAATTACTCAACAAATGAATCTTTGCGTGAATTATATTTGGAAATAGATGAATTATACAAGTTGGATGTGAAATCAAAACGTGGTTATGTCAAACAGAGCATGGATATTTTGTTCATCTATCTTATTAAAGTTTTTAAGGAAGATTTAAAATCCGATGAAGAATTTATTAAAAAACTTGAAGAGACTAATGAAATTTCAAGAACATATTTCGACAAATACAACAAAAAAGCCATGATGTTCAACTCTTTTAAATCTATGATTTTGGTTAAACCATTTTTGAAAAAATTAGAAAAAAAAGAGATTCTATAAAAATTAATGTTTTATAAATAATAATAATTAAATTATTAAATATAATATAAGAGATGGAGGTTTAAACATGAATAAAAAACCAGTAGTTTTAATAATAATGGATGGTTATGGTTTAAGAACCGAATTAAAAGGAAACGGTATTAACCAAGCACATAAAAAATTCTTACATAACTTCTTTAAAACCCATCCTTTCACAACTTTGGAAGCTTCCGGTGAAGCTGTTGGTCTCCCTGAAGGTCAAATGGGAAACTCCGAAGTTGGTCATATGAATATGGGTGCAGGAAGAGTTGTTTATCAATCATTAACTTTGATCAACAAATGCATAAAAGATGGTTCATTTTTCAAAAATGAATACTATTTAAGAGCTATCGACAATGTTAGAAACACAAACAAAACATTGCACATTATGGGACTTTGCTCAGATGGTGGAGTTCACTCTCATATAGATCACATCATCGCGATGTTAAGAATGTGCAAAGAGAACGAACTTACCAAAGAGCAAGTGGCATTGCACTTATTTATGGATGGTAGAGATGTCTCACCAACTTCCGGTAAGAGCTTTGTTGAAAAAATCCAAAACGCAATAGATGAGATTGGTGTTGGAGTCATCTGTTCTATCCACGGTAGATACTATGCGATGGACAGAGATAAAAATATGGATAGAATCGATTTATCATACAAAGTTTTAACAGAGCGTAAAGGTAATAGCTTCTCTGATCCATTGAAATACTTCGATGAACAATATGATTTTCTCGAAAAAAGTGGAAAAGAACGTTCAGATGAATTCATCGTACCTGGATATAACGAGAACTACAATATCACTATCAAAGATGGTGACTCTGTGATCTTCATGAATTTCCGTCCAGACAGAGCTATTCAAATTTCAACATTGATAACAAATCCACATTTTTATGAAAATCCACCAATTAAGAATCAAGAGACAAAAGAGTTAGCATATAAAAGTTACACACCGAATGTTGTTTTACATGACATCACATATGTTTGTACAATGAAATATGCCGATTCAGTCAAAGGTGATATCGCATTCACCTTAGGTTCATTGGATAATTTGTTAGGTGAGATTGTTGCTAACAACAATCTGACACAATTGAGAATCGCCGAAACTGAAAAATACGCTCACGTCACTTTCTTCTTTGATGGCACAAAAAATTACGATGGCGTTGAACGTCCAGAATTGAAGAATTGCCGTAGATGTTTGATCAATTCCCCTAAAGTTGCAACCTACGATTTAAAACCTGAGATGTCCGCTTATGAAGTTAAAGATAAACTTCTTGAAGAGTTGAAAAAAGATGATTTAGATTTGGTCATATGTAACTTTGCAAACTGCGACATGGTCGGTCATACAGCCGTGATGAGTGCTGTTATCAAAGCTGTTGAAGCCGTCGATGATTGCGTTGGACAAGTTATAAATTACGTCGATTCAATAGGTGGTACTGTTTTGGTTTTAGCAGACCATGGTAATGCTGAAGAATGCATCGATGAAAATAACCAACCTATGACAAAACATACTACAAATTTAGTGCCATTCTGTACAAACAACTTAAATTTGAAGTTCAGAGATGGTGGAGCATTATGTGATGTTGCTCCAACAATTTTGGAGTTGCTCAATATTGAACAACCAGAAGAGATGACAGGTAAAAGCTTGCTTATTAATAAATAATTTGAAAGGAGAATTTTATGGAATTATTTGTGGATACCGCTATTGTCGAAGAGATTAAAAAAGCTAAAGAATTAGGTATTGTAAAGGGAGTGACAACAAACCCAAGTTTGATTGCAAAATCTGGAAGAAGTGTCAAAGATGTCATCAATGAGATAACAACACTCATCGATGGTCCAATTTCAGCTGAGGTTGATGAATCAGATGCCGAAACCATGATCAAACAAGGTATTGAATATTCAAAGATGCACAAGAATATCGTTATCAAACTTCCTTTGACTCAAGATGGAATCAAAGCCTGTAAAGCTTTAACTGAGCAAAACATCAAAACAAATGTCACCTTAGTTTTCTCACCAGCTCAAGCCTTGCTTGCAATGGAAGCTGGTGCAACATATGTCTCACCATTTTTAGGTAGAATGGATGATGCAGGTTTCGATGCCAAAAAACTCATCCGTGATATCTGTGAAGTTAGAGACTATTATGGTTACTCAACACAAACTATCGCAGCAAGTATTAGAAATGTCGAACATATGAATATCGCTATGTTAGCAGGATCTGATATTGCAACAGTTCCTTTGAAGATAATCGAAAAGATGTATGAACATCCTTTGACAACCCAAGGTTTGAAGATCTTCGCTGCCGATTCAAAGAAGAAATAATAAAACAATAACAAATTAATTTATCTATCTAAAAAAGGTATTTTCTAGGCAAAGCCAGAAAATACCTTTTTATTTTATATACAATTAAACTAAATTAGTTTAAATATTAACTTTAAATAATCTTATATGATAATGGTTCAACTTCAGTTGGAACACCATTAACAGTAGGAGTGATTGTCTTATCTGAAAAGTTCATCAAAACATAGTAAGTCTTGTTTGTTGAAGGATCTTTTGTTGAGAAGCAAATAGACTTCAAATACTCCTCTTTGGTCAAGCCTAAAGAATTCATAGCAGTATTCGAACTATCAACGAAGAAATCCATATTCGCATACATCTCATCGAAACTTGAATAACTAGGAAGATTGGAACGAAGTTGTAATTGATCAAATATTTTCATCTGTGAGTAATTTTCTGCTAATAAACTCCAGTCGATAGCATTAACTTCAACTCCAGTGTTGTATGAATTATGGACAAATGTTCTTTCAACATCGTTGATGATAGATTTGGTCGAATTAGAAATGACTGTTTGGTCACTCATAAAACGTTCGTTATCTGTTATCTCTTTGCTACGGAAGAACTCCTGTCCTGCTTGGATGAATGAAATACCATTTGTGAACATGGTCAAAGCGTTCGATATCTCAGAAAGCTTCTTAGCGATACTCTCATCTTTAGCAGTTATCAAATATTTATCGTAAACTGTCAAATTATCATGACATTCGACATAATTAACACTTGCTAACATATTACTTGTTGAATATGGAGTATAAACTTTATTTCCTAATAAGAAGTTTCTGCTTGGATTGCTATTTGTAATTCCAAAGATGATTTTGTCACGAAGATCGATGAAATTAGAAACTGAAACAGCATCTGTCATATCAAATCCTTCATAGGAATATTGAGCAAAACCTTTATCTTCTGCGTTGAAAACATTTCCTTTCACGGCATCTCTGAAAGCATCATTGAAAGCTCCAACATAGGAATTTGGATCACTTATTCTACTAAGATTTCCCTGAGTTGCCATTATGTAATTTTGCTCAGGAAGTTGATCTTCATTACCTTTATAATCGAACATCTCCCAACCTTCACCATAGATCAAAGCGTTAGGATTGATCTGATGAACTTTTGAACTCACCATCTCCATGGTATCCAAATCGATAAGTCCCATCAAATCAAAACGGAAACCTTGAACACCGTAGTGAGAAACATAATGACATGTTGAATCAGCTATGTATCTTGCAAACATACTTCTTGTTGCATTCATATCACTACCAGCTCCAGAACCGTTTGATGTTCTAAAGTAATAATCAGGAACTATGTTATCGAAATTGGAATTAGTCTTGGATGGAATATGATTATAAACAACATCCATAGTGACACCTAAGCCATCGCTGTTGTAGGTTGTAACAACCTCTTTAAATTCATCGATTCTTGCTAATGGATCCTCTTTATTATATGCGTAGCTTCCTTCCAATGAATTATAGTTGTAAGGATCATAACCCCAGTTGTAACCACCATTACTAGTAGCGTTCATATATTCATCGCTTGTGTCTGTTTCATCAACAGATTTGAAATCATAAACAGGCATCAATTGAACGTGGGTTAAACCTTTTTCTTTCAATTCAAGTAAGTAGTTATAACCTATTGACTGTTTTTCAGAATTTTCTTTGTTGTAAAAAGCTGTTTTATCAATCAAAGCTTTGAATGTACCTTTATATTGTGGATTTTCAGTTTCAAAAGTATCTGATGAGCTGAAATCCTTAACGTGCATCTCATAAATTGTTGGTTTTGCTGAACTTATACTATTGGAAGTTTCAACTTGTTGAGTAGTTAAAGCATGCTTTGTAAAGTCAACAACAACGCCATCAGTGGCATTCAATGTTACAGAATATGCATAAGGATCAACGATATTTGTTTTTGTTTCCCCATAGTTGGTGACTGAATAATGGTATAAACTACCATCATAAGCATCAGTTGTAACTTCATAGCATCCTTTGTTGACAGTAGATTTAGTCATTTGCAATTCTCTGTAGGTCTGTTCTGTTGGATTCTTGATGTACAATTTTACATCAGTTGCAATTGGTGCCCATAATCTGAAAGTTACTTCATTCAAATTTTCTGTAAAAATCGCGCCCAACTTAACGTCATCAGTTGGAGTATACATGTCTTCAAAAGTTTGAGATGAATAAAACTTCTGCATCGATAATGGAAGAATCAACTCTTCGTTATTCTCATCTGTGTAAATTACTTCATATTTCTTCGTGATGTCCAAATAGTCAGTAGGTAAGATTGTTGTGGTGCTGAACTCATCGACAATCTTTTCAATTTCAACATTTGTTTTTGAAGTGACTTCTCTTATTTGTAAATCATCTTTAGTCAATTTCAAACTGGTGTCATTTTTATAAACTCTAACACCTTTATTTGTTTGATTATTGCTGGTATATCCGTAATTTGCACCGTATAATTTGATACTTTGTATATCTTCTGGTGAGTAATAAACTTCGCCATCAACATAATAAATATCACCATTGAACAATGTTGTATCCAAAATAAGATCATTAGTTTGAGTACCACCATCGCTTGTTCTTAAAATAAAACCTCTTGTTGGAGTGACAAAATCCTCTCTTGAGATTGACTTAATAACACTTTCTGTGCTTCCGCCCCAGTCACTATACAAAGTATATTCAGTATCAAAAGAAAAACCAATTTTTGAGAAGGTTATATCGCAATCAGCTACTGTGACATCCTCTTCAATTGCCATATTTTTGAAAAGAACGCTCGAATTATCAACCTCATCATCCCAAGTCCAAATTGCGTCAAATACACTGTTATCTTTGGTGTAATAGTAAATGTTAACATCATAACCATCACTTGGTGTTGGAGTGCTACTGGTTGTTTGTTCTCCTTTAGAGCAGCTAGTCAACATTGTAGTTGCTAATAAAGGGAACATAAGTAATTTTGTAATTTTCTTCATAAAAATCTCCTTATGTATTAAGTATACATAACAATTGTTATGAAAGCATTTTCATTTAATTATTTAGTAATTTTTAAAATTTAGCCGATTTACAAAAACTTGAAAATTCTACATATTTTGATTTTTCAATATCATGAAAAATTTTCATTTTTTCCTTGTTGGGGTAAACGTTGTAATAACATATGTAAAGTTTTGCCCATAAATACCAAAAATAATCAAATAAAGCTTTCAAATAAGGGTATATTTCATTTATGAAAATATCATAATGCTTTGAAGCTTCTATTTGTAAAATTTCATTTAAAAAGGAAGTTATGAATAGTTTGTTATTTTTTAAAAGATTCACATCGTTAAGTTTGTTTTCATAATAGAAAGTTTGTTCTGATAAGTAACTTACTAAGCTGTAAATTAATTCGGTATGATACAAAAAATCGTAGTCAATTAAGAAAACTTTATTTTTTGGTGTCACTAAAATATTGGATTCAATCAAATCAAGATGGGTTAAACCTTGAGTGAAAAATTGAGGATATTTTATTTTTAATTCACTTATTTTGTTTATAAGTAGGCTTAATATTTCATCTTGACTTATATTAAGAATGCTATGATATTCATCAATTTCTTTGAATAAGTCAAAATAAAAAACAGTTCCATCATATTTTGATAAATACTTCAAATTGTCTATTATCTTTACTAGAGTATTATCAAAATTATCATTTAATTGTGATATTTTTCTTGAATTAACATTTTTTGTAATTAAACAAAAGTTTCTTTTAAATTTCTCGTATTTTATGATTATATTTTCATATTTATTCAAGTATTTAATAAGTTCAGCATTCAAAGGTTGACGATGCAATTTGTCTAAAAATTTAATATCGAAAATTTCTTTGTTATCGATAAGTCCAACTTTATAAATTAAGTCTTTTTTAGTATCTAAAAATGAAGTGTTGCTTATGCCATCACCGAAGTATTCAAAAGATTCGCACTTAGAAATTTCACAATTACACAATTTACTTAAGTCAGAAAATAAAGCTTTTTCACCTTTCATTTTTAAAACTCCATTTACAGTTACTTATTTTAATTTTTTTAATGTAATAAGTAATATAATTATTTAGTAAGGAGATTAAAAATGTCAAAGAAAATTTTAGTTGAGACAAGTGCAAGACACGTTCATGTTACAAAAGATACATTGAAAAAATTATTCGGTGAAAATGCTACTCTTGAAGTTAAAAAGTATTTAAGTCAACCAGGACAATTTGCTTCAAATAGCAAAGTTGATATTGTCGGTCCTAAAAACACTATCAAGAATGTTTCAATATTAGGTCCAGAAAGAAGTGCTGATCAAGTTGAGATGAGTTTAACCGATTGTAGAACTCTTGGAATCGATGCTCCAATAAGAGAATCCGGTGATATCAAAGATTCAGCAAAATGCAAAATTGTCGGCCCATGTGGTGAAGTTGAATTAAACGAAGGTTTGATCGTTGCAAAAAGACACATCCATATGACTGAGGATGATGCCAAACAATTCAAAGTTAAAAATGGCGACATCGTCAAAGTCGAAATTCAATCTCCACGTGAGAGAAGTGCCATTTTAAATGATGTTGTAGTCAGAGTTTCAAATTCATATGCTCTTGCTATGCACATCGATACTGATGAATCAAATTCCTTAGGCTTACAAGGTAACGCCGAAGGCACAATTGTCAAATAAATAAGAACGTTTATTGTATTTTTTCAAATATTGAAGATAAGGGAGTTACAACAAATTCTCTATCTTCAATTTTTAATTTAAGTGATTTATTTGAAAAATTGAAACTTGATAAATATTCATTATTATCATCTTTCAAAATGTAGTTTACAGAATTTAAATAATCCTGTTTTGACAATCCAAATCTACCTTTTTTATCAAAACTCACATTCTCTTTCATCATCTTTATGTTAGGATAAACTGGCATTTCGTTTTTTCTGTATGATAAGTATTTTTTGAATTGCTCAACGTACTCTTTGTATTTTGTGACATTATCCCAGTTGATAGCGTTGAGAATAACACCTGATGCATATGAATTATGACAAAACACTCTTTTTGTTTCATCGATATTCAAAATGTATGATTGCGATAATGTAAATTCATCCTCAAGATATCTATTTTTCTCATTTTCAGGTAAAGCAGTTACTTCCTTAGTTCTGAAAAATTCCTGACCGATTTGGTAAAAACTTATACCATTTGACAATAAAACTAAATTTGTACATAAGCTTGCAATCTTTCTTGCAATATTCTCATCATGTAAAGTTATGACAAGTTTATCAAACAAAGGGAGATTATCATGACATTCAACATAATTAACGGAGTTGAAGATATTATGTTCAGAATATGGTATGTAATTTTTGCATGAGATAAGTTCTTTTTTATTTGGATTACTATTCATAATTCCAAATACAATATCATCATGCATCTGTTTGATTAACTTAACTTCTTTTTTATAGTAACCTTTATAAACTTTCTGACAATATCCATCAACTTTACAATCGAAAACATGGCCTTTCATACCATCACGGAATGTGTCGTTGAAAGCTCCAACACAACTATTTGTTGAATCCAAAAAATGCAAATTTTTCTGAATTGCCATCAAATAATCGTTACTTTCATCAAGCTGATGAATATTTCCATTCGCATCAAACATATCCCAAGCTTCACCATAAATCAATGAATTTTTATTGATCTTATGAACTTTATCAGATAATTCTCTCATCGCTTGTAAATCAAGCAATCCCATCAAATCAAAACGGAATCCGGACATTCCGTAATTTTCAGTGAACATACAGCATGAATCGATGATGTATTTTTTGAACATCTTTCTTGTTGTATTCATATCCGCTCCAGCTTTTGAGGTACTTGATAAACGGAAGTAATAATCAGGTGCGAGCATCTCAAATTTGGAATCCAACTGACTTGGAACATGGTTGAAAACAACATCCATGATCACACCGACATTTATACTTGCGTATTCTTTTATTACACTTATCATCTCTTTTATTCTGCACAAAGGATCATTTGGGTTGGAACTGTAATGTGCTTCCAAACAATTGTAATTTAAAGGACCATAACCCCAATTGTAATTGTTGTGGGAAGTTTTCAAGATAAAATCCTTATCAAAATTATTCTCATGAGCACTTAAAAATTGATAAAAAGGCAATATTTGAATATGTGTCAAACCTTTTTCGCTCAATTCTTTCATGTAATCAAAACCGACTTTATCACCATAGGAATTTTTGACATTTTTTTCAATTAATCCAAGATATTTTCCTTTAACTTCAGTATTCTTAGTTATGAAAGTATCAGACATTGAGAAGTCTTTAACATGAATTTCACAAACGACAGGTTTTGTTGTATAAAAGGATTTAATGTGTTCGAGTGTTTTATTATCTATTTTATGTTTATTCCAATCGATGAAAACACCTAATGTTCCATTTTCCAAACACGAGTAACAGTAAGGATCAACCACATTTTCATATGTGATTCCAAAATTTGTTACAGTGAATGTGTATATGCTTAAATCTTTAACTTCATTCAAAACAACTTCATAACAACCGTTATTTTGATAATTCATCTTATATTGCTTGAATTCATCATTTATATCGGTTTTCAAATTAAGTTTTACTTCAGTTGCAAAAGGTGCAAAAACTCTGAAATAGGTCTTGTTATTTTCATTGAAACTTCCAAGTTTATAATCCATATCAGGGGTGTATAAACTGTTAAATTCTTCAGAGGAATAATATTTATCAAAATATAATCTAGAGCGATATTTTTGATTTCCTGACTCGATTTCAAGAGTGTAAATTTTTCTAATATCCAATTTGAAATCGATCAAAACTTCATAATATTCTTTGTGTTTTTTAATGTAATTAAGTTCCTTCACTTCAGAGGTTGAACATAGATGAATCTTATCGATATTCTTCAAATTTAGCTTAGTGTAAATTCTAATTGAGTTACAATCAACCTCAGAATGTTTGTAACCAAAAACACAATAAAAATCACTTTTTTCACGTTTTATTTGCACGTTTTTAACTTCATCCTGAATAACAGTTTCGACCTCTTTAAATTCCATAATTTCAACCACCTTTATAATACAATGATAAATATATATTTTTATTTTATTCAATTCAATATTTTTATTTTTGAAATATTAATAAATTGTTAATTTGCTTTGTAATAGGTATCATAATTGAAAAAGCAATTTATTTACACTATATAAAAGTTGCTTTATAATTTTTACTCTATTCTTTATGTTATACAAAAACAACAAAAAACGTAAAAAATTTCTTCATAAATTAAAGTTGAAAATAATATTATTTTTATTTATATTTTATATGGTTATAAGGGAGTTTTAAGTATGCCAAAATTTCATTTTTTAGCAACAGATGGTATGACTAAAATCGACGGTCATAAATATCCGCATTGTGACACTCCGATAATCAAATACGATCCTGATAAGGTCTACATTCAAGCAGTAGATAACAAAGGTCTTCCTCTTAGTGAGATGGTCAAAGTTAATGATACTGTTTGTGTTGGTACAGTGTTAGGAATACGTAACGATTTCAATTTACCCGTTTACTCTTCAGTGAGTGGTAAAGTTGTCGCAATCGAAAAGAAAACCTCCACAACAGTCGGAAGGTTAGTCGATCATTTTGTCATCGAGAATGACAAAAAATACACAAAAGTAAACTTGCCAAAACTTACTTCCAGAACTAAGGAAGCAGTGGTAGATTTACTCAAGAAAGGAAGCATCGTCGGTTTAGGTGGTGCCGGTTTCCCAACGTTCATCAAATACAATGTGAAACCTGGAACTGTCATTGACACAATCTTAGTCAATGCGGTTGAATGTGAACCATATTTAACAACCGATTATGTGGAAGGTGCTAGAAGTGTCAACGATATGTTCTACGCTTTACCAATTTTGATGGAAATCGTAGAAGCAAAACAAGCTATCATCGCTTGTAAAGAGAATAAAAAACACCTTATTGATGCAATCAAGAACGCTATCAATGAGCACAAGGAAGTCAATGCAAAATTGGTTTTAGTTAAAGACCGTTACCCGATGGGTTTTGAAAGAACACTCATCCGTGAAGTCTTAAAAAGAGAATATGAAGTTCTTCCAAGTGAATGCCACGTTATCGAAAACAACATTCAGACACTGGAAGCTGCTGGAAGACTTTTCAGAGATGGTGAAGTTATCACCAGACGTGTTATCACCATCGCTGGTGAAGCTGTCGCAACACCAAACAACTATGATGTTCCAGTTGGAACCATGTTAAATGACATAGTTGTTAATAACGGTGGTTACAGCTGTGAGGAAGTCAAGGTTATCAATGGTGGTCCGATGTGTGGTAAAGCTGTCTTGACAACCGAAATACCAGTTTTACTTCAAACCGGTGGTTTCACAATCTTACATAGATATGACATCAAAGCTGAACCATGTTGGAAATGTGGTGCTTGCGTTGATCACTGTCCTATGGGATTACAGCCAGTGCAAATTCAGATGGCTATCAATAGAGGAGATGTCGAGCGTTGCCACGATCTCCAAGTTGAAAAATGTGTTGAATGTGGATTATGTTCATTTGTCTGTCCAAGTCATATCGATGTTTCCGCAAATGTCAGCAAAGCTAAATTGATGGCAAGGTTGAAATTCAAACCTGGTGTCAAATCACAAAAAGAAGAACAACGTGAGAAGATAAAAGCTTCACTTCAAAAATTCAAAGATCTCTTCAAAAAGAAAACTCCAGAGGAGAAAAAACTTATTGAAGAGAAGAAAAAAGAAGCAAAAGAAGCAAAACTTAGATCAAAACAACAAAAGCAAGAAGTTAAACAAACAGAAAAGGAGGGTAACTAACTATGGTCAAAACTGCAATTCAAAATTCACCCCATCTCAGAGGTAAAAACTCGACCTTCAAGATGATGATGGAATTTTTGATCGTCGTTAGCATTCTTTGGGTTTGTTCAATTATCTACTATTTTGTAGGTGATTTTGCAAATTATTACAGTGTCCAATACGGTCTTAAAGCCATCGGAATGGGTGTAAGCTGTGTTTTATTCGCATTTATAACCGATGCTATTTTCTATCTTCCTATCTTTTGGAAAGATGAGAAACGTCTCAAACTTGCCAAAGGTGAAACAAGAGTTAAAAGTTACTTTAAGAAGTTGATTTTCAACTATTCTTACGTAACAGGTTTGTTGATTGCATTATTATTCCCAATCGGTACTCCTGTTTATGTATTATTTGTCTGTACTTTCATCTCCGTTTTCATCTTCAAAAATCTCTTCGGAGGTTTTGGAGCCAACATCTTCAATCCAGCTATCATAGGAAGAGTTATCGGACAGATAGCATTTGCTGGCCAATTGAAAACATATCTTGGTGAAAATGCACCTACCTCTGAATTTTTAAACAGCGGTGCTTCCTTGACAAGCCAATTTGCTGGTACATCAAATTCAATCGGATATGGATTTAGCCAAATTTCAACTTTGAATCT
Organism: uncultured Bacilli bacterium; assembly: GCA_944332485.1. Classification (GTDB taxonomy): domain Bacteria; phylum Bacillota_I; class Bacilli_A; order RFN20; family CAG-288; genus CAJMBK01. The sequence goes on from CALVKB010000001.1 coordinate 65,395, forward strand.
TTTCATAGGAAATTATGTTGGAACCTTAGGTGAAACATTCGCTATTGTCATAATCATTCTCGCTGTTTATTTGATGGTTAGAAAAATCATCGACTGGAGAGTTGTACTTTCATTTGTTGTCACTTTCTATTTGACATATTTCTTGATCAATCTCTGTTCTGGTAAAGGTGTGAATTCATTTGAGAATGCCTTTAGACAATTATGTGTCGGCGGTGCTTTGTTCGGTGCAGTATTTTGTTTAACAGACCCTGTTACAAGCCCAGTCAACAGAACCGGTAAGATAATCTTTGCAACAGGTAGTGCTTTGATTACTATCGTTATTAGAATTTTCGCATCTGCTCCTGAAGGAATGGCTTATTCAATCCTTGTTATGAATATGCTCGTCCCGATGATCGATTACTTCACAAGTGAAAGAACAAATAAACACATGTGGAAAAAATACACCGCAATCTCAATCATCCCTGCTGCAAGTATCATATTAGGTTGTTCCTATGGTGGTGTTAATTATGTAGCTCCTGTCAAACCAGTTACTCCTACAGGTGACGTGGTTTTATCAAAAATTAAAGTTTCAAATAACTATGCTGATTATGGCCATTATGAATTGAATGTCACTGTTGGTACAGATTTCAAGGTTTACCAAATTGAGATACTTACTCATTCATACACACTTGAAGATTCGTGGATTCAAGGTGGAAGTCATAGTCATGTGATGGAAACTGATTTTACAGAATTTGTCAACACATATATTCCAACAGCTTCTAAAGCTATAAGTTTTGCAACTTACGATAATTGTTCATTAAGTGATATTAATAATATTCAAAGTAATTCAACTGAAGCAACATATGGATTAGTTTTAGCTGTTCAAAAAGCTATCAATGAATACAAAGCTGAATATACAAAGATCACTGTCGATCATAAAGGTACACAGTATTTCGATTCTTTCAGTGGAAATGTTTATATCAATGATGACAAAGTATATTACACTGAGATTACAGATGCTTCCATTGAAATGGATTGCACAATCGATGAATTTTTAAATGGTGGCTCTCACACAACTGATACAAGTGTCGATTCAACTGAATTTTCAGAACGTTATATCAACCGTGGTGATGGTATTCCTTTCTCCGTTTTTGAAGGAACAAAAGTGACTGTAGCTGGTGCTACAATTACTTCCAGTGGATATATTGATTTTGTCAATGAAGCTATCCAACAATATAAAGCGAGCAAATAGGAGGTTAATTTATGTCAGAAGAATTGAAAGATAAAGTTAACAAAGAGGTTACTACCTCCCAAAATGAAGCTTCAAAAGACACTTCAAAAGAAAACAAAAAACAGAAAAAAGTGAAAAAAGCAAAAACAAAGAAACCTTTGAGCAATTTCATCTTATTCCCGATTGTTTTAGGTTCTGTATGTTTGATCTCGGCTGGTGCTATAGCTGGTATCAATTATTTAACTGAGCCAATCATCGCACGTAATGCTGAGAAAAAGTATCTCAAATCCTGTTACAAATTATTAGGTAACGAAAACATCGACAAAACTCAAGGTACTGATGGTCTTAGTAAAGCTGATGTTCCAACAAGTGCCAGCTACATTTTGCAAGCTTACAAAGTCTTTGTCACCAGTGAATTTGCTTCAGCACATTCTGAATACTCCGATTTTTATTACTATGTCTTACAAACTCCATCCGGTTACAAAGGCAGTGTTACATTAGCTTGTATCATCGCTGGTACATACGGAGAAGATGGCGTTTTGTATGATATGATGGCTATCGATACAACAAGTGAAGATGCACTTGGTGCCGGTCAACTTCAAAATGTGACTGTTAAACCTGGCTACACAGGTGAAGATGGTGATAATCTTTTAGATTCAGGTTACATCACCAGTGGTGCCACAGCAAAAGTCACTTTCAACGCTGTCGATACAGCTATCAAACAAGCTATCCAAGTGTTTGAAGGTAAGATTATCCCAACTATCGGTTATCAAAAAACTGAAGATGGTTATGAAATTTACTATAACGAACATAGTATTGAAAATATGACATACTCCAGTTTTACCGGATATGTCTACATCAAGGATGAGAAAGTCTACAATGTTGAAATTTTAAGTTCAACAAACACAATTGGTGCAAAAGATAACGCCTGGCTCAATGGTGGATCCTACAGTTATTACGAAGATATGTTAGATTTCACATCATTCTCCAACAAATATGTCAATGCAACTGATGGTGTGAGCTTCGATGTATTTTCAAGTGATCCAGTTTATGTTGCTGGAGCTACCCAAGCTACCGAAGGCTATGTTGAATTTATCAGAAGTACAATAGAATTGTACAATGAACATCATAATAAATAAGGAGGTCGGATATGTCAGAAAATAAAATTAATACTGCTGATGTTGAAAAAAGTTCAGAAGTAGTGAACTCTGCTGAATCAACTCAAAAAAGTGCAGTTAGTACCAAAGTTACTGATAAACCTAAAAAAGTGAAGAAACCGAATGAATTATTGAAAGTATTCACAAACGGAATCATCAAAGATAATGCCTTGTTAGTGATGCTTCTTGGTTTATGTCCTTTATTCCCTTCAACAACCTCAATAAACAACGCTATTGGTATGTCAGTTGCTGTTTTGTTCGTTCTTTTCTTCTCGAACATCATCATCAGTTCAATACGTAAAATCGTACCAAGCAACATCCGTGTTCCTGTGTACATCGTTGTTATCGCAACATTGGTTACAATCGTCGAATTGTTGATGAAAGCATTCACTGAGACATTGTATGAACAACTCTCAGTTTTCATATCTTTGATCGTTGTTAACTGTATCATCTTAGGAAGAGCCGAAGCCTTTGCAAGCAAAAACTCCGTTGGCAAATCAGCTTTGGATGCTTTAGGTATCTCAATTGGTTTTGCGATGGTTTTGCTTATTGTCGCCTTCTTCCGTGAAGTCATCGGTACAGGTGGAATAACATTTGTCAATCCATTCACCGGCGATACCTTATTCACATTCTTGCCACTTGCTGATTTTGCTGTTCCAGTATTCGTTCAAAGTTTCGGTGGATTTGTCACATTCGGTTTAGTTTTGGGTGTCTTCACAACCATCACCATGTGGAACAACGACCGCAAGATGAAGAAAGAACAAAAAGAAAAATTAGCTTTGCAACAAGCTAAAGGAGGTAAATAAAAATGGTATTTTTAACTACATTCATATCTTCCTTATTAGTTAACAACGTCATACTAAGTGGAACAAAAGGCCTTTGCTCCTACATCGGACTTTCCAAAGATAAAAAAGCAACTTTAGGTATGTCGATCGCTTTGATCGTCGTTTGTGTTTTATCAGGTTTGATCTCCTGGGGCTTAGCCGCTTTATTGACACTTATCAACGCAACTTATTTATCAACAATCGTCAGCATCCTTGTCATCGCATCATTTGTTCAACTTCTTGAGATTTTCATCAAGAAATTCCTCCCAAGTTTGTATAAATCATTGGGTATTTACTTGCCATTGATTACAACAAACTGTGTTGTTATGGGTTTGGCTATTTCAATTTTCTCAACATACGCAAAATATATCGATGGTACTCTTAGCTCCCTTGATAGTGCTTTGACCATCCTTGGTATGATCTTAGCTTATCCATTAGGTTACTTCATGGTTATCTATGTCTTTGCTTTCATTCAAGAGAGAATTCAAAACAACAACGAAACTCCACGTGGTTTCAAAGGTGCTGCTATCGCTTTTATCGCAACAGCTGCTATGTGTTTAGCAATTTACGGCTTCACCGGACTTGTTTAATAGAGGTTTGTTAATTTGCTTTATAACTCAAATTTAAACTACCTTTGGATGGTTTTGATAGTTTTGGGGGCTGTTGGTATATTTGTAAGTTTGTATCTTATAAATAAAAAAACTAAGCCTCCAAAAGACTGTCCGAAGAACATCGTCGGTTGCCAAGGTTGCATGCTTAACTGCAATAGAAGAGAAGAGGATTTCAATGTCAGTGATTATTTAAATCCTGATTTGACGAAAGTCAGATACGTGAAAATTGAGAAAGTTAAAAAACTTAAAAAAGAGCAGTATATGCAAGAATCAGATAAACTGATGCGTGAAATTTTAAGTCAATATAAAAAGTAAAGGAGAATTATATGTTACCAGTTTGGGCACAGATTGTTTTAGCAATTGTTGTAGTTGTTTTATTAGGTGTTCTTTTCAGTATATTGATCGCTGTTTTTTCAAAATACTTCGCTGTTAAAGAGGACCCTCGCAAAGAGAAAGTTATGTCTTTAATTCCAGGTGTTAACTGCGGTGCTTGCGGTCATCCTGGTTGTTCTGGCTTAGTTGATGCATTGATCAGCGGCAAAGAAACACACGTCAAACAATGTAAAGTCATCAAAGATGACAAAGCTAATGAGATCAAAAACTACCTTAATGAAACTCCCGGACCTGATGGTCAAACTTTGAAGGTAGATTTGTAATAAACATTTATATATCGATATGAAATTAAATTCCAAAGCAAAAAAAAGATACAACTTCAATTTTCAAGATGTCATCTTTATTTTGCTTGGAATTTTTTTAGTTATAAGTTTGTTGTTGTACACATTGTTCGGTATCAATAGAAACGTCAACGAGAACTCTTTTGTTGTTATAACTTACGCTGGTACCGAAATTTACAACAGACCTATAACTGAAGAGAAGGACCCATTGGTCATAACAAAACAGATGGGAATAACAGGAGATCCCGAAAACAATATACTTTCAATAGGTCGTGAGTTTGATTTTGTCGGACCAACTGTTGAAGTGAGAATCGTCGATATGACAATTCAGGTTGTTCAAGAGGATTCACCACATAAAATCTGCTCTAACCAAGGAGTTGTGAAATACGCCAATACCCCCATCATCTGCGAACCAAATTATATACAAGTTGTCATCGTTGATTACTCAAGTGACAAACCGGACAATATGTAACTATGAACATAGAAAGAATCGTCAGAATAAGCTTATTTGTAGCTTTATCAACAGTTATACACTTTTTTGAATCGATGATTGTTATTCCAATTCCAATACCTGGATTCAAGTTGGGATTAGCGAATATTGTCGGTGTTTTTGTACTATTTTATTATGGTTATAAAGATTATGTCGGAGTTACTTTTTTTAGAGTTTTGTTAGTTGCTATTTTGTTCAGTGGTTTTGGAACTGGATTTTTATTAAGTTTTGCTGGTAATTTATTCGCAGTATTAATAACAACTTTGATCTACTTTTTAACACGAAGTAGCATATTCAGTGCTTCTGTTTTAGGAGCTATATTCCACTCCATTGGTCAAGTGTTGATGTACATGCTTATCTCACAAAGTGTTTATATAATCACATATTTACCATATTTAGCTATTTTAAGTATGCTAAGTGGTTTCTTACTAGCTTTGATATGCCGTATGGTATTAATAAGAATGCCAGAATACAAAGACACAAGTAAGATAAGAAGAAAAAGATAAAAAAGTGTTCTTTTTTTCTTTTATATAAATAAGTTCTTTAATATAATTAATGTTTGTTTATGGAGGTTTAGTATGATTGTTAAATATACTTATAAACCAGTTGGAGTTTGCTCACAACAGATGGATTTTGAAATAGATGACCAAACAAATAAAATCGTCAGTTTGAAAGTTACTCGTGGATGCAACGGTAACTTAAAAGGTATCAGCAAACTTGTTGAGAATAGAAGTGTTGAGGAAGTTATAAGTTTACTTGAGAATATCGAATGTGGAACAAAACACACCAGTTGCCCAGATCAGATCGCTCAAGGTTTAAAACAATTTTTAGCTATTAAAAATTAATTGAATATCTTGAATCATGAATACGAAAGGGGATATCAAATGAAAAATAAAATATTGTTCACTTCAGAGAGTGTCTCAGAAGGACACCCTGATAAAGTGTGTGACCAAATAGCCGATGCTATTTTGGATGAATGCTTAAAACAGGATAAAAAATCCAGAGTTGCCTGTGAAGTTTTAGCAACTAATAACAAAATCGTTTTAGCTGGTGAGATAACTTCTAAAGCGAAGATAAACATAAATAAGATTGTAAAAGATGTCGTCAAAGATATCGGTTACACCAAGAAAGAATATGGTTTCACATACAAAAATGTGAAAATTATCAATATGATCAAAAAACAATCCTTGGATATCGCTATGGGTGTTGATCAAAGTGATGATGTTCTAGGTGCTGGTGACCAAGGTATCATGTTCGGTTATGCCACAAATGAAGACAAGACTTCCTATATGCCTCTTCCTTTGATAATGGCACATAGAATAGTACAATTGGCAACATCTTTAAGAAAGAAAGGTATTCTTAAATATGCCCGTCCTGATATGAAATCACAAGTGACAATCGATTACACCTCTAAGGATAATTTGAAAGTCGATACTATCATCTTCTCCTGTCAGCATGATGAGAATATCGATTTTGAACAATTCAAAAAAGAACTTAAAACAAAAGTTATCGATGTCGTTTTGAAAGAATACAACTTCGATAAATGTGAGAATATTTTGATAAATCCTACAGGACGTTTCGTCATCGGTGGACCAGTCGGTGATACTGGATTAACTGGTAGAAAATTGATAGTTGATACTTACGGTGGTTTTGTCAATCATGGTGGTGGTGCATTTTCTGGCAAGGATCCTTCAAAAGTCGATAGAAGTGCTTCCTATATGGCACGCTATGTTTGTAAAAATCTCGTCGCTAGTGGAATGTGCGATAAATGTATGATTCAATTATCATACGCCATCGGTTATCCAAAGCCTATCAGTATCTATTTAGATACTTACAATACAGAGAAAGTTGATAGAAACATCTTATTAAGCTGTATTAAAGATTTATTTGATTTCACACCGAAAGGTATAATCGATACTCTCAGATTATTGGATGATAATATAAGATATCGTGAATTGACCAATTACGGTCATTTTGGAAAGAACAATTTCAGTTTTGAACAATTAGACATGGTTGATAAAATAAAAGAGTACGTTAAGAAAGCAAGTAAATAAAATGGAAGATTTTGATAATAGGCAATCTTTGACGCCTATATTCACCGCTATAAAAAAATATGTTGAATCAAATCCTGCTCCTTTTGATGTTCCCGGTCACAAGATGGGAAAATTCAAAACAGAATTAGCAACATATTGTTCGGACATGCTTTATAAACTTGATATAAATGCCCCTATCGGGTTGGATAATTTATATCATGCCACAGGAGTTATCAAGCAAGCAGAGGAATTGTGTGCTGAAGTTTTTCATGCTGATGAATGCATCTTCTCTGTCAACGGAACAACCGGTGGAATTTTAAGTATGATTGTTGGATTACTTTCACAAAACGATAAAATAATTCTCCCTCGTAACGTTCATAAATCTGTTATCAATGCTTTGATACTTTCTGGAGCTGTTCCAGTTTTTGTTATTCCAGATTACGATTTGGAAAATGGTATTGCTAATGGCGTTCCATTTGAAAATTACAAATTAGCCATAGATTCAAACCCGGATGCTAAAGCTGTGTTTGTTATAAATCCAACGTACTTTGGAGTTTGCTCAGATTTAAGAAAGATCGTTGAATATGCTCATTCAAAAGATATGATAGTAATATGTGATGAAGCCCATGGTTCACACTTTTACTTCAACAAAGAACTACCAGTGAGTGCTATGGATGCTAATGCAGATATATCATCGCTAAGTATGCATAAAACAGCTGGTTCACTTACCCAATCAAGTTTGATCTTGATAAAAGGTGATAGAGTTGATGTTTCAAAAGTAAAAAAAGCCTTCTCAATGTTCTCATCAACTTCACCAAATCACCTTTTATTAGCTTCAATTGATGTTGCTAGAAAAAAACTTTATTTTGAAGGTGAAAAATTATTAGATGATACATTAGCTTTGGCAAAATACGCCAGAACGAAACTCAATCAAATCAAAGGTATAAAAGTTTTTGATAAACACTACTGTCATAAAGATGGAAGATTCGACTTTGATTTAACTAAACTTGTTATAAAGGTTACAAATCTTGGATTATCCGGATTTGAAGTTTACAGGATGGTTCGTGAAGAATTCAACATCCAATTGGAATTAGCAGAAGTCGGTTTGGTTTTATGTATTTTGACAATCGGATCAACAAAAGATGATGTCGATAGATTGATCGAAGCTTTCAAAGTTCTCTCCGATCGATATTACGCTATTAGAAAAACAAAGATCATTCCAAAATTCAAGTTCCGTTATCCAAAACGTGTTTGTACACCATTTCAAGCTTTCAACGCTCCTAAAAAGCTCATCGTTTTGGAAGAGAGCGTTGGTGAGATATGCGGTGAATCACTTATGATCTATCCCCCAGGTATTCCATTAGCCATACCTGGTGAAGTTATCACACTACAAGCGGTGCAGTTGATAGAATATTATTTAAAACAAGGTGGAGTACTTCTTTCTGACTCCCCTGAAGGATATGTTAAAGTTATCGATAAAAACAAATGGTATTTAGGAAGTGAGGTAAATTATGACTACTAATAAATTTGAAAGAAATCTCAATGTATTTCAATCATGTGAAAGTGAATATAAAGATGCTGATGTTGTTATATTCTCTTCACCGATGGATGCGACATGTTCATTCCGTCCGGGAACAAGATTCGCTGGTAATCAAATAAGATTGGAATCTTTCGGTATGGAATGGTATTCCCCTTATTTTGATATGGATTTGAAAGATTATAAAACCTGTGATATCGGTGATATCGACATGCCTCAAGGTGATGTTGAAAAAGATCTTGATTGCATTTCAAATGTGACAAAAGAGATATTGAAAGATAACAAAATTCCTGTCATGATTGGTGGTGAACACTTAACAACTTTAGGTGTTATAAGAGAGATTGTTAAAAAGTATAAAGATGTAAATATCATACATTTTGATGCCCATACTGATTTGAGAACCGAGTTCATGGGAAGAGAATTAAGTCATGCGACAGTTTTAAGAAAATGCTATGATCTTCTCAATCACAAAAATGCTAATTTATATCAATTCGGAATCCGTTCCGGAGATAAAACTGAATTTGAGTGGGCTAAAACTCACATTCATCAAAGAAAATTCGACACATATGGTTTACAAGAAGTTGTCGAGAAACTCAAAGATAAACCTGTATATATAACAATTGATCTTGATGTTCTAGATCCAAGTGTCTTTCCAGGTACTGGTACTCCAGAAGCTGGAGGCATCACATATAAAGAACTCCAACAAGCTATTTTAGATATGTCCAAATTGAACAATATCGTCGGTTGTGATATGGTTGAATTATCTCCAGATTACGATCCAAGCAAAGTTTCAACCCAAGTTGCTTCAAAAGTCCTCAGAGAACTTTTATTGCTTGTTCACAAAACATTAAATAAATAAAAGTACTTTTTAAAATTTCATAGTTATATATCTATTTTCAATGGATTTTTACATATTTTTAGAATGCTCATTTTATATGTAATTTTAAATGTAATATCCGAAAATAATTTATAATAAAGATAGAAAGGAAGTACCAAATATGAAAATAAATATCGTCGGTAAAAATGTAACAATTACAGAGGCAATGCATCGTCAAATTGAAAAGAAAATGGAGCGTATTTCCAACTTATTCGATTCAACTGATTCTCTTGTCGCAACTGTTTTAGTATCAACATGCAAGAACGAGCAGATTGTTGAAATTTCTGTCAACACAGGCGTTATCAACCTCAGAGTTAAAGTCAAAACAGAGGATATGTACTCCTCACTTGATTTAGCTATTGACAGACTCGAAGGTCAAATGAGAAAAGTTAAAACTCAGATGACTAACAAAAAGAAACATGGCGCATTAGGTAAACACATAAGATTCGAAAATATCGCTGATTATGAAGATGATTTACCAGTCATAGTCAAAAAGAAAAACTTCACCTTAGTTCCGATGGATCAAGATGAAGCAATGACAAGAATGGAAGCTTTGAATCACTCATTCTTCATATATCTTGATTCAACAAGTGGTTTAGTCAATGTTCTTTACAGAAGGGATGATGGAACCTACGGTTTGATTGAAGTCAAAGAATAAAACCAAAAATTAATTATTTACACAACAATCCTGGCAACTTGCCAGGATTTTTATTTGCAATAGATGGATTTTTCAAATTTGAAAGTAACTTAGTTAAATCATCTTTGTTTGCAGTAAGACCGACATTAGCATTTAAGATTTTTCCTTTGTAGAAATAAGCTATGGTAGGAACCAAAAAACTTTTATAAAAATTATGAGAAGTTAAATTGCTCAAATCATCTTTTAAATTATTCAAAATATCTTTATTTTCCATTTCTATCAATTTTGCAACATCAATAATAAGCAAAATATCATCACTTGTTTCAAAGTAAAAATTAACCAACGGAGTTATTTTCACACACAATGAACAAGTGTCATCTTTAATATACAAATAAAAATTGCTATCTTCTGTTAACATTTTATTGAAAGTATTTAAATCATTATAAATATTGGTAGAGTTCATAGCAGAACTTTCATTTAGCGTTTCACTTTGACATGAACTTAAGCATAAAATAAACATAGACACAATAATCTTTAAAAATCTCATCTTTAATAAATCCTCTCTAATATATATAAGGATTCAGACAAATAAAAAAGCTCTTTTTTCAAGAGCTTTATTGACTAGTTATAATTTTAATTATTTTAATTTAACGTGCTTTATCCAATTCTGATGGATTGAAGGTATCTAAGATTTTGACAACTTCACTTGCAACATCTTTTTGATTTGGTTTAACCATAGGATCTTTGATATTCGAAGCTTCCAACAACTCCTTGTAATCCATTGTTCCACCTAATTTTGAGAGTTTCAAATATTTTTCAAAAGTCTTCTCGGCTTTTTCACTTGTCTTCAACTCATTGTAAGACTCACATAAAAATTCCAATGAAACAATTTGAGCGATTGTGTAATCAATGTAATAAAAAGGAGAAGTTACAATGTGATGTTGACGCATCCATTGACCACCATTTTTAAGGAAAGGTGCTTTATCATAATTGATCAAAGGATTGTAGATCTTCTCAAGTTCAGCCCATTTCATCTTTCTTTGTTTATGTGTCATCTTTGGATTCTCATAAACTTCATGTTGGAAATGATCAACCAAAGTACCATATGGGATGAAAGTCAATGCACTGGCGATATGATAATATCTGTATTTATCAGCTTTATTTCCAAAGAACAACTCCATCTTTGGATGAGCTAAAAATTCCATTGACATGGAATGCATCTCACAAACTTCATATCCTGGGCTTCTTAACATCGGCACTTCGATATCAGCGGATAAGAATGCTTGTAAAGCATGACCAAATTCATGAGTCAAAACATCGACGTCACCACTTGTTCCGTTGAAATTTGAAAATATAAATGGTGTTTTCAAGCAAGGTAAATATGTCTCATAACCACCACCGGCTTTACCAGGTTTCGCTTCTAAATCAACACAATTATGATCGATCAAGAAATTGAAATATTTCGAACATTCACTGTTCAGTTGTTTATAAAGTTTTCTTGCTTGATTGACAAGTTTATCTTTATCACCTTTAGGTTGTGGGTTACCTGATTTATAGAAGATCTTGTAATCATAATACTGTGTATCATCACCGTAACCTAATCTTTCTTTTTGCTGTTCCAAAATCTTGTTAGCGAGAGGCACGATATTGGTGACAACTTGCTCACGGTATTGTTTGACATCCTCTTCATTCCATCCGGTACGACCTAATCTGTCATAAGCCAATTGAATGAAGTTCTTATAACCTAATTTAGTGGCGATCTTTGTTCTTGTTTTTACAAGCTTATCGAAGATTTTACCAACTTCAGTATCGTGATCTTTCCACCACTTCAAAACAAGTTTGTTAGCTTTTCTTCTTTCAGAACGTGATTTGGAAGAACAATATTTACCCATCTGTGGGAGTGATAATTTTTGACCTTTGTACTCGATCAAAGCTGATGAAATAAGTTTTGTGTATTCTGATGTTAACTTATTCTCCTCTTGAAGAAGTGGGATAACCTTTGGAGAGAATGTTTTAAGTTGAACTTGTAATTTCTTGATGAATAATTCACCGAAAGCTTCAACGATCTCCTTACGATAAGGGCTATTTAAAATAAGTTCATTGATCTTATTACCATATTCACTTATCTGAGGGATGATCTCATCGAACATATCATTCCACTTGTTGTATTTTTCATCTCTTGTATCGATTGTATGATGAACTGAGATCAAACTGTATTGAGTACTCAAAGCATCATCCAAAGCGAAAGAGTCTCTTATAGCCTGTAATGTCTCTTCAGCACTTTTAGCTTTTTTAAATTCATCGATAACCTTCAAATAGTCATTTTTGAATTCTTCAAAATTAGGTTCAGCAACCTCGATTTTCAAAAAATCTTCAAATTTAGTATCAAACTTCTGCATAACTTTTCTCCTTTTCTTTACTTAAGTTTGTATATTTCTGTAAATTTTTCTTCCAAATAATCTAAATAATCATCGACTGTGAAATCACGTTTTGTGATTTGCTTGATCCATGTTTGTGCATCCAAGCAACTAGCTTTTGCAAAAACATTATCTCTCATATAATCGACGATACGTTGAATATTGTCATTCAATATAATTTGATTGATATCAAATTCTTCAAGCATGGTGTTGTAGTACATCGCATTGTAGGCATTTCCTAAAGCGTAAGTTGGAAAATATCCAAAACCACTTGACCAGTGGACATCTTGTAAAACACCATGGGCATCATCACTGACAACTTCACCTAAGTATTCTTTGTAAAGTTTGTTCCAACGTTTGCTCAATTCATTGACAGTGATCTCTTTATTGAAAAGTGCTTTTTCAAGTTCATATCTGATTGCGATATGCAATGAATATGTCAATTCATCAGCTTCTGTTCTAATCAAATTGCTTTTAACTTCATTAGCCGCTAAATATAAATCTTCCTCAGTGACATCTGATAATTCACTTCTGAAGATTCTCTTGAATTCAGGGTAGATCAAATGAATGAAGGCACGGGAACGACCGATTCTGTTTTCAAAGAAACGGGAGACAGATTCATCCATTGCTAAACTTCTGTAATGATCAATATGATTATCATAATCGGAGTTTGGAATATTCTGACCGAATATTCCATGGCCACCTTCATGAATTACAGAGTAAATATTAGATAAGAAATTATCCTCAAAAATATGAGTGGTGACACGATGATCATTCTTAGCTAAAGAATTTGTAAATGGATGCTCAGTGAAACCTAAACTACCACGATTCATGTCATAACCTATTGTCTTCAATAAATATTTTGAAAATTCAACTTGCTTATGAGCAGGGATATGACGTTTGGTAAAATCGTTACGAATAACAACCTTACTCTCTTTGACTTTCTTCAATAATGGGATGATGCGTTGTTTTATTTTCTCAAAGAATGGATCTAACAACTCAGTACTCATATTTTTCTCATTGTTGTCCATGATCCTATTGAATACTGTAGATTCCAATGGTCTTGCTGAGAGTGTCACTTGTTTTTCACTGACTTTCAAAATTTCTCTGAGTTGATTTTTGAATAAATTGTAATCATTTGCTTTCTTAGCTTTCAACCAACATAAGTAACCTTCGATCAAAACTTTATCGAATTGTTGTCTTTGCTTCTTAGTGATATTCTTTTCATCTTGATAGTTCGAATACAAGTGATCTATCAAAGTTTTCTCTTCAAGTGTGAACTCCTCTTTTGAAAGTCTGTCATGAAGTTCACAGACTAAATTGATGTAATTTTTATCATTTGTCAAAGCGAACATTTGTTGAGAAAGATAAAGTTCATCCTCGTTGTTTTCATCCATCGATAACTCTGGACAGCTTGTTGATGAATCATAACTTATAACTGCCATCATATGATAGAATCTTTCAAGTTTACTTAAATACTCATTCAATTTTTCAAGTAACTCTTGTTTTGTTAAATTATTGATTTCCATAAAAAACCTCACAAATACAATTAAATTATATATTTTTTAATTTAATAATAATTAATTAACTATATATCATTGTTAGAATTTTGCCATAAAATTAATTTTCATTTAAATTTGCCCAAATATAATATATTGCAAATTGAAGTCTTTTATAGAAAAGCAACTTATTTGTATAAATAAAAAATGTAAAATTGACTTTATTATTTATCATTGTGATAATTAGATTGTACAAACTGTTTTTAAGTGAGGAAAAAGATTATGAAAAAAGTTTTAGTTATCATCAGTAAAGGCTTTGAAGAAGTCGAATTATTAGGGCCTCTTGATATGTTTTCAAGAAGTAATATAAGTTATGATTTAACAACAATAGATAACACATCAGATGTTGTCAGCTCCCACAACTTCACACTTCACAATGTCAAACCATTAACTGAAAATATAGATGTTGATATGTACGATATGTTGTTCATCCCTGGTGGTGCCCATTTTAAAACTCTCGATAACTCAACTTTAGTTAAAAATACAATTTTGAAATTCGATAAAGCTGGTAAACTCATAGGTTGTATTTGTGCTGCACCGATACTTTTAGGCCATTTAGGTTTACTTAAAAATAAAAATTACACTTGCTTCACCGCGATGAATGAAGAGATGGGTGGTAACTACAAATATCAAGGTGTTGTAGTGGATGGAAGATATATAACAGGAAGAAGTGTTTACTACTCAACAATGTTCGGTATTGAATTAGCAAAACACTTACTTTCCAAAACTGATTTTGAAAAATTGTGTGCTCAAATATATGTTGAATAATTAAATTAATATTTCTAAGTTAGTAAATATTTTCAAACTAGCCTCTTATTCTTATATAATTAAAACGATATATTTATGAGGTAAAAGAGGAAAAAGATGAAAAGTGTTTTTGAATTGGAGTTTTTCAATAGAACTCTGAAAGTTGAAATTGGTGAAATTTCAAAACAAGCTGACGGTGCAGTATTAACCCGTTATAACGATACGGTTGTTTTATCCACAGCCTGTGCCGCTAAAGAACCAAAGGAAGGAACAGATTTCTTCCCATTAACTGTTGTATACAACGAAAAACAATATTCAATAGGTAAAATCCCTCAAGGATTTTTAAGAAGAGAAGGTCGTCCTGGCGAACACGCCACATTGACAGCTCGTTTGATCGACCGTCCAATAAGACCTATGTTTTCCGATGGTTTTAGAAATGAAGTGCAAATTATAAACGAAGTTTTCTCAGTCGATCCTGATTGCACACCTGAGATGACTGCTATGTTCGGTTCAAGTTTAGCATTGGGCATTTCTGATATACCATTTGATGGTCCTATCGCTGGTGTTCAAGTTGGATATGTCGATAATCAATTTGTCATCAACCCATCCGTTGAACAAAAGGAAAAATCATTGTTGAATTTATCAGTTGCCGGAACAAAGCAAGCTATTAACATGGTTGAAGCTGGTGCTAGTGAACTTTCCGAAGAAACAATGTTAGAAGCTATCATGTTCGGTCATGAAGCTATCAAAAAATTATGTGAATTCCAAGAGAAAATCATAAAGGAAGTTGGTAAAGCTAAACGTGATATCCCTGTTTATCAAATAGACCCAGCTTTACAAAAAGAAGTCAATCAATTGAATGATTCAAAAAATAGATTGATAAAGGCTGTTTCAATTCACGATAAGCTTGATAGACAAAATACAATTGATGAGATTGAAAATGAAATCATCAGTATTTACGAAGAGAGAGAATACAAGGATGAAAAGACTAAAAAAGAGATTCTTTTCATGGTCAAAGATATTCTTGAAACTGTCGTTAAAGATGAAGTTAGACGTTTAATTACTGAAGATAAAATAAGACCAGATGGTCGTAAGATCGATGAGATCAGACCTTTGGATGCCCAAGTTGATTTACTTCCAAGAGTTCACGGTTCAGCTATGTTCACAAGAGGTCAAACTCAAGTTATCTCCTCCTGTACATTAGGACCTTTATCTGATGCTCAAATTTTGGACTCTGTCACTGGTGAACAAGGCAAACGTTTCATGCATCATTACAATTTTCCACCTTACGCAGTTGGTGAAATTGGACGTACTGGTTCTCCAGGTAGAAGAGAAATCGGTCATGGTGCTTTAGGTGAGAGAGCTTTGAGTTATGTCATCCCATCTGAGGATGAGTTCCCATTCACCATCCGTTGTGTTTCTGAAGTTGTTGAATCAAATGGTTCCTCCTCTCAAGCTAGTATCTGTGCTTCCTGCATGGCTCTTATGAGTGCTGGTGTTCCAATCAAATCTCCGGTCAGTGGAATCGCAATGGGATTGATATCTTCAGGACCATTCGATGGTAAACATCCTTACACCATCTTAACTGATATTCAAGGTATGGAAGATCACTTAGGTGATATGGATTTTAAAGTTGCTGGAACTCCTGATGGTATCACAGCTTTGCAGATGGATATCAAGATCAAAGGTATCACAAGGGAGATTTTACAACAAGCTTTAGCTCAAGCTCACAAAGCTCGTGCTGAGATTTTGAAAGTCATGCTCAACGCAATTCCATGTCCAAGAGAAGATACATCCAAGTACGCTTTGAAGACCAAAACTATCTACATTGATCAATCTAAGATCAGAGAAGTTATCGGTACTCAAGGTAAAGTTATCAATAAGATCATCGATGAAAATGATAATCCTAGCATCGATATAAACGATGATGGTAGAGTTATCGTTTATCACACAGATAGAAACATCGTTGAAAGAGTTTGCCAAATCATCGAAGATATAGCTAGAATTGCTAAGGTCGGTGATGTTTACAATGGTAAAGTTGTCCGTATCGAAAGTTACGGTTGCTTTGTCAATTTGTTCGGTAATGTCGATGGTATGTTGCATATTTCTAATATCGACTATGTCAGAGTGAACAAGGTTGAAGATTACTTCAAACTCGGTGATACAGTTAAAGTTATTGTCACCGGTATCGATGAACAAGGTAAAATTTCCCTCTCGCACAAAGAGTTCAGAGAGAAACCTGAGAACTATGTCGAACCTAAATTCACCAATCCATTAGTCTCGAAGAAGAAAGACAACAGAAGAAAGTAAAATATCAATATGAGCAACAATTATTTTGAGCAGGAAGATAGTAAGGTTAAAGTTTTAAGCATCGTAGGTTTAGTTTTATCTATACTAGGAGTTTTAGGTGCTTGTATTGCATTTATCCCTATGCTTAATTTTATCTATGTTTTCTACATTCCCTTTATCTTTGGAATAGCTTCTTTGATTGTTGCTGCTATTATCAATTCCAAACAAGGTAGACATCGTATTTCCTTGTTTGTTTTTTCCGGAGTTGTCACTTTTATCGGTTTTGTTTATATTATGATTGCAGCTATTATGCTGATGATGTTGTAGTCAAAGGAGGAAACATATATGAAAAAACTTATTAAATCATTGTTAGTTTTGAGTGTTTTACCTTTATCAAGTTGTGCTTCAAATATGCAAGGTTCCATCACTTTCTATTTCAATGGTGGTGTTTCAACTGATCCGACTATAACAATGACAACTTTGAATGAAACTTTCAAAGGAACAAGCGGAGAAAAATTGGATATAACTGTCCCATCTTTAACACGTGATGGTTATTATTTTTTGGGTTGGTATGAGACATGTACATTAGATAATAACAATCTTTGTACAACTTACTCAAATAAGATTGATTTTACAACCCCTGTCATCCCATATGGTCAAGCTAGTGCCTATGCGGTATTTAAAAAGGTCGTTGATATAACTTTCAATTTCAATCAATCAAGTTTCTCCACGATGGAAGATACAACGTTTGTATTAGAAGGTTATGAGTCAAAAAGTATCGCTTCCAGCAGTATTCCAACCTCAACTGATCAAAAAGTTAAAAACTACTATTTATCTGATACTTGGTATTATGATAGAGAATGCACACAGCCATTCAATTTTAACAATGCAGTTTTCGGTAATGAAAATATAACTTTATATGGAAAATGGATAAGCAATCCAACTTTGATTTTCTTGTCAGGTAACAATGAAAGAAGAGGAACATTCGCTGATGGTACAGATATGTACATCACCAGCGAATACGATTTTGATACTGTTTTCGATCCGACAAACTTACCAGAATTGACAAGAACTAGTCCAAATGGAATCCCATCGATTTTCGAAGGTTGGTTCTTAGTCAATGATGATAATGGAAATTTAGTATTTACCGACTATCAATACACCTTTGGTAATAATCCAATAGGTGAGAAGGATATTATTTTATATGCCAAATGGAAGGATAGCTTGAATGTTGAAGTGAACTATCCAGATGGCACATCTGTGACATCCTCAATTTATGAGAATATGACATTTGAAGCTTCAAGAGAAATTACTCATGTTGATGATATTTACAAAACTATTACAAACAAAAATTTTGTCAATTTTACCTATTCAACAATCGATAACACTATTCAAAATGAGGTTTTTTACAAACAATCTACTATCGTCAATCAAGAGATTATAATAAACGCTAACTACACCGATTATCCAACTATAAATGTTTATTATATTGATAGTTCAAATAATTATATTAAAGTTGGAGATGAAACTTTCATTGTTCCTAACGACTCATACTTATTGAGTTTAGGAAGTTATGAACAACAAACTTTGAATGATAATGCAGTAATTGATTATTTTGTTGAAAACAATTCATCTTTACTTGAGGATTACTATATCAAAGATTTCTTAACTTACACCTTTGATAATGATAATAATATCATCAAAGATGAATATGATAAGTATGTATTAAGAAGTGTTTCCGCTGATAATAAAGTTGGTGATAACCCAAATATGGATATTTTTATCGAATTGGGAACTTATTATAAATTTAACTATGAAGAACAGATAATCAAATTAAAACAAGGTGAAATTTTAAATTACAGTGATGTTAATAATCTTGTTGACACAAATAAACAATCAAGCTCATACAAACTTGAATCAACTTTGATGAACAGTTTTATCCTTGATGCTGATCATTCCTATAATACAAGTTTGTTTACCAATGATTATATTTGGAGTATTTCAATCCCGACTTTATTGAGTTTTAAAGTTGTTTATAATTCGACTGTTATATATGAAAACAACAATCTTTCAGAAGGTTATTTGATGAACGAAATTTACTCTGAAATTAAAACAACTTTGAAAAATCTCGGTGTTGAAAATTATTATTTTTATGATCTAAATGTAAATAGTGAAGTATCAGTCCCTAGCATGCTAGATAAAAGCTATAATATCGAAATTCGAGTTTAATTATGACAAAAAATGAATTAATAACCCTTTGCGAAAAACAAAAGAACTTCTATAAAACTTTGAAGACTAAAGATATAAATTTTCGCTTGCAACAATTGAAAAAATTATACAAATTACTTTATTCTAATAAACTTAACATTTTTAAATGTTTAAAAGAAGATTTAGGTAAAACATATAAGGAATCATACACTTCTGAGTTACTTTTGTGTCTAGAAGAGATACATTACTTTATAAAAAATTTAAAAAAGTTATCAAAAAGAAGAAAAATTGAAAATACGATTAAAAGCAAAAATATAAAATCTTTTATCCTATATGAACCTCTTGGTTTAACATATATTATCTCACCTTTTAATTATCCTTTACAATTGACCGTTGTTCCTTTAATAGACTCTATTGCAAGCGGTAATGTCAATTTGATCAAACTTTCTGAAAAAACTAGTAACTTTACCAAATACTTCACAAATCTTATAAATGAGAATTTCCCTGAAGAATTTTTAAAAATTATCGATATAGATTATGAAACTTCAGATTTTCTGATTTCTAATTTTGTCGATCATGTATTTTTCACTGGTTCAACAAAAGTTGGGCACCACATAATGGAAATTGCAAGTAATTCATTATGTAAAGTTTCTTTGGAACTTGGTGGTAAATCTCCTTGTGTAATCTTAGATGACGCTAATATCGAACAAGCATGTAAAAGAATAATATACGGAAAATATCTTAATGCTGGTCAAACCTGCATCGCAGTTGATTATTTATATGTAAGTGAAAATAAATATAAAGAAGTTCTCGCTAATTTAGAAAAATACATCAAACTTTTCTATGGTGAAAATCCATTGAAAAATGAAAATTATAATAAAATTATCGATGCATCTGCGTTTAACCGATTAAAAAGTTATTTAAAGCAAGGAAAGATATACTTTGGTGGAAAAACCGATGATAAAACTAACAGAATAGAACCAACAATACTTTTTGATATAAAACGTGATTCAAAATTGAATGAAGATGAGATTTTCGGTCCAATTTTGCCGATTTATATTTACAAAGACTACATAGAATTAATTAAAGAACTTGATTGTAGAATAATAGAAAAACCACTTGCTTTTTACATTTTTACAAACAACTTAAAGCAAGCAAAGGAAATTTTAAATAGATATTCCTCTGGTACTAGTGCAATAAATGATACTATAATGCAAATTGTAAATAACAATGTTCCATTCGGAGGTGTTAACTATTCTGGAATCAATTCTTATCATGGAAAATTTGGGTTTGAATGTTTCTCACATTTAAAATCTATAACATACAATTTGAAAAAATAAAAAAACTGTTGGAATGACAAATTGTTCATTTTATTAAGAGGAACAATCCATTCACAACAGTTTTTTATTTTGTAAATATCAAATTAAATTAACAATCAGCATCGTAGAAGCAACTACCGCCGATAAACTCTCTCATCAATGAATTATTCGGGATGTATTTGTCTTCCAATTCCTCAAGTAACAGCAAGAACTTTTTAAGCTTTCTGACAGTTGTGTAACAATCAGAGGTTTCTTCAACTTGATTCAAGATTGGCATAGCGTGTTTTTTCATAACATTCAATTCATAAGGTAAAAGTGAATTGAATACAAAATCAGCTCCTTCTTGAGTAGCATAAATCCATTTGAACTCACCTTTTCTGACACTTGGCCACATTCTTATAGTGTCCTCAGCAGTAGCGTTTCTTGTACGATAATCACGAACTATTCTTCTTAATAATCTAAGATCAGTTAAAGAAATCGGGTTATGATCATCGATGTTGATCTGAGCTTGAGGAGCGATATAAATCTTGAATTTTTGATAACGTGAGATGGAAGGAGTGAGTTTATCATTCAAAGCGTGAATACCTTCGATGATGATAGGTTGATTCTTCTCAAGTTTAATCGGAGCAGCTTTAAGGTGTTTCTTTGTTTTGAAATCAAAGATAGGTAAAGCCACTTTCTCACCTTCGATCAAAGCTAAAATATCTTTATTGAATTGCTTTGTATCCAATGCTTCGATTGTTTCTAAATCCACTTTGCCATCCTCATCAAGTGGGCATTGTTCTCTTGGCAAATAATAATCATCGATACTGACACGGATAGGATTCAAACCTTTGGACATCAACTCTAAACGCAATCTGTTTGCAAAGGTTGTTTTACCTGAACTGGATGGACCAGCAATACAGATAAGTCTTATATCTGAATCAGCGTATTTAATCATATTTCCAAGTTCAGCTAACATATTATTGTGGTGTGATTCACACATACCGATGAAATCGCAGTGACCGTATGTTTTTATATAACGGTTAATTTTGTACAAAGTATCAACTCCAACTTGCTTACCCCAAATGGCATTTTCATTCAAAGTTTTACCGTAAGTTGGTGATTCTTCAAACTCCGGAATTTTACCTTTTTCTTCAGCACGAGGATATTGAATTACAAAGCCGTTTGAAAAAACACGTAAACGATAGTCCTTGATATAACCTGTCGAAATTACAGTGTATCCGAACATGTAATTGATGTAATTTTCAATCTTGTAAATATGTTGAGTGGAATCCTTTTTGATCTTCAACAATTCAAGTTTGTCATCAAAGCCTTCTTTTTTGAATATGTTCTTCAATTCATTCACAGAGATTGATTCACGGATAATAGGAACATCCTTATCTATCAATTCTTTCAATTTCTCTTTAACTGTATGTAAGAATTTACTTGTAACTAAAACATTCTCGTTTTGTTTATTGAAAATTTGACAGTAAACAGTTCTTGAAACTGAATATGAGAATTTAATACGCCATTTTGGATTAATATCATAAATGACTTTTGCAATCATCATACGAAGTGATCTTTCATATATTTTAACTGCATCTGTATCTGTTAAATCTAACAATTCAACTTTATCTTTATCTGTGATTTCGCATTCATAGTTCAATGGATGGATGATGTTGTTTATTTTACATGCGATGTATTCTTTCTGCTTGTCAGCGGATATCAAATCTAAAATTTTAGTTTTCATATTTATTACCTCACACTCGATTAAGTATAAATGAAAGTGCTTTCAATTACAAGGTATAAACTACATTAAAAATAATAAATCTATAGTATATTTATGTGATATAATTAAACAGGTATGAGGTTTTAATATGGCTGAAATTATTAAATTTACAAAAGAACGTTTACGTGAATTACAAGAAGAATATAACTATTTAGTTAATGTTAGAAGAGAAGAAATCAAAAAGGATCTTGAGTACGCAAGAAGTTTAGGTGATCTTTCTGAAAACGCAGACTATGATGCCGCAAGAAACAATTTAAGTGAAATTGAAAAGAAGATTCAAGAGATCCGTTACAAATTGGATAATCATGAAATTATCAATGAAAATGTGAAATCTGATAATGTTAACTTAAATAGCAAGGTTGTCTTTGTTAACGAAAGAACAAAACAAACAAGAACTGTCACCATCTTAGGTGATGAAGATGCTGATCCTGAGAGAAACATCATCTCAAGTGAATCTCCTCTTGGTAAAGCTTTGATGGGTAAGAAAGTCGGTGACAAAGCTACTGTCGATTGCGTTAACAAATTCGATTTGACAATCTTAGAGATCAAGTAAAGTTAAAACTTATATAAATTAAATCGGGCTGTAAAATAACAGCCCTTTTTTAATTTGAACTTTGCTCTCACTTATATATTGTAAAAGGAGGTGAGAGTATGTTTAAAATTATTCTTATAATTGCAATTTGTACGATAGCGGGGTTATTTGTTCTAACAAAATTTGATCCGAATAATCAACAAACGGAAGATTCTAGTTATTTGACAAGTGAAACCAACAAAAATCTCGCAACAGTAAATATAAGTGGAGAAATTAATCATCCAGGAGATTATCAAATTGATATAACACAAACATTGGGTGATTTAATTACACTAGCAGGTGGAGTTACTGACAAAGCGGATCCAAATAGTTATGTTTCCACTTTGGTTATAGGGGACAGAGATATGTTCTATATTCCAGCAAGTGTTCAAATACCAGAATCTTGTGTTGTTGAACAAATTGAGAAAGTAAATATAAATACTGCGACACTTGCCCAATTGCAAGAGATTGGATTTAAGTCAAATCAAGCCGAAGCATTGATTGAATATCGTAAAGAAAAAGGTAGTTTTCAATGCATCGAGGATATTTTAAATGTCAGTGGTATTGGTGAAGCTACATACACCAAATTAAGAGAACTTATAACTTTGAGCTGATGTGTTTTATTTACTGTGTTTCATCCAATTGATAATTGGGATACTCAGTTATCGAAATTTATATCTTTTATTTATAAGTTTAGTAGTATTCATCTTTGTATTGATCAGATTCAAATGGAAACTTAGTCTTTTAAATCTATCTTTTGTTGCATTAGGATTATTTATAACTTTCATTCAACCGAAAGGTAACATAGATCTTGAAGATGGCATTTTCATCGTTATAAAAGCCGAAGAGAACTATATTGTATGTTTGAATATAACTGGAAAGTATTATGTCAAAGCAAATGGGAACAATTTTGCTTTATTCGACATTATCAAAATAACTGGTTATTGTGAAAAACTCAGTTTCAATCATTTTGAAGAAGGTTTTAATTTTAAAACTTACCTTCAAAATTCAAATATTAATTATGAACTGAATATAAAAGGATTCTCATATATATTCAAAAATTTTATAAGAAAAGATGCTTTTAATTACTGCTTAAAGTACATTGAGAATTCAGATGCGTACAAATATATCTCAAACATTTTATTCAAAGATAATTTGGATAAATCGTTTTCTTATTACTATGAAATCTATGAAAACGATATGTCTGCTTTTGTAAGCTTGAGCACGTTGAATTTTTACTTTCTTTTTAAAGTGAATATAAAGTTAGCGGAGAAATTGAAAATAAAAAGACTTTATGCTGATATTTTAAATATCACAATTTCAGCATTGTTCCTTTTTTTCACAAATTTCAAATTTTCATTATTAAAACTCTTTATTTTAAATTTATTCTTTTTGTTTAAAACTATTTTTAAGTTCAAATTAGAAACATTTCAATTTATCTTGACGATGGGATTTCTCTTTTTAATTATAAGTCCATATTTGATCTATCAAAAAAGCTTTTACATAAGCTATATGATTGTTATTTTCAATTTTTTGATCAAACCTATACTTTACAAATTTAACTATGCAAAACGAAATGTGATTCGAACTTTATTAATTTGCCTGTTACTATTACCATTATCGATGATTGAAAATCATACGATAAGTTTAAATAGAATACTGTTTCAAATCCCATTATTTTTATTTGCTAATTTGATATTTTCACTTTCAATACTTTTGTTTATTTGTCCATTATTAGGATACCTAGTTAACTATTTAGTCATGTTTTATTTATCGACACTAGGATTAATCAACAGATACAACTTATTAATTATTGTAGGAGATTTTTCTTTATATTTATGTTTGCTTTATTATCTTTTGTTCAGCTTCATTTTAATGTTTGGATTTCTTAAATACAGAACTTTATTTTCAATTTCAATAATAAGTTCCATCGTGTTTGTAAGTTTTATCTCTTTGCCAAATATAAGTAACAAATACGAAGTTCATTTTATAGACGTCGGTCAAGGAGATGCTACTTTAATAAGATACAAAAGAAAAAATATTTTAATCGATACTGGAGGTTCAACATACAACGACTTAAGTAAAGAGTGCTTAATTCCGTATTTTAGAAAGAACAAAATATATTACCTTGACTACGTTTTAATAACACATCGTGACTTTGATCATTACGGAGCACTTGAAAATTTAAATAAGAATTTCAAAATAAATCAAATAATTTATAACGAAGATTTCTACAATTTAAAAATAGATGGTCTTAATATTGAAAATTTAAATCCAAATCCTAATTACTTAGATGATAATGACAATTCTATGGTATTAAAATTTGAAATTAAAAATACATCATTTTTAATAATGGGCGATGCTTCAAAAACTGTAGAAAATAACCTTCTTCTAAAAAATATTGATATAAAATCTGACATTATAAAAATCGGTCATCATGGTTCTAATACAAGTACATCATTTGATTTTCTATACAAAGTTGATCCAAAACTTGCGGTAATCTCATGTGGTGAGAATAACATATATAAACACCCAAGCAATGATGTAATTAAACTTCTTAATAACTTAAACATTGATATTGTAAGAACTGATATAGATTTTACTTACGTTAAAAAATTATAAGTTTTATTTTTTCTTATAATATTAAAGGTAGGTAATTGATAAAAATGAAATTAGAAAGTTTTTTAATTTGTGATATTGGAAATACAACAACAGATTTTTTCTATCACAAAAAAACTCAAGATTTCTATTTGAAAATTAACAATCAAATATTTAATGATATAAAAAATGCTGATACTTTAAATTCAATTATCTCTAAAGAAGATACAATCATCAAAGATATTTTCAGTTGTCAAGATATATTTATATCTTCTGTTAATGATTTGATTTTAAACATCATAAAAGATATTTTTAAAAAATCAAATATCAGCATCATCGATAGAAAATTGATGAAAAATTACTGCCAAACAAACAACTATAAGATTGATAATATCGATATATTAGGTAGTGACTTATTTGCAGATATCGTTGCAATTAAAGACAAAATTAATCAAATCATAGTTGATTGTGGTACTGCCAGTAAAATTCTTTATTTGGATGAAGAAAGAAATTTTTATGGTGGAATCATTTATCCTGGTGTTAATCTATGTAATGCTATGCTTTCAAAAAACACCTATTTATTGGACAATTACAATTTTAAATTTCCTAACAATCTAATATCCCTGAAAACTGATGAAGCAGTTCTTTCAGGCGCTATCAATGGTACATACCATATGACAAAAGGATTGATTAATAGGCTAATAAAAGAGAAAAATATAACCAATTATAAGGTGTTTTTAACAGGTGGCAACTCCAAAATATTAAACGAAGTTGGAATAAAACTTGGTGAACAAGATAATTATATTTACAATAACTACGTTACTTTACAAGGAATTATAAATTCTTTTGATTTGGATTTTATAATTAAAAGTGATAAAGTATTGAAGGTTTTTTTGAAGTATAAAAATGAGCGAGAAAATTAATTTGAAACCACATCAAAATAGAAAGAGTGTCAAACTACATCAACAGATTAGATTTTTATCTTACAACGCTATAGCTTTAGCTATTATTTTGCTTATGGCTGGAACAAAAATCGGATATATAACATTGGGATTTTTATCAATAACTTTGATTCATATTCCATGTTTAGTTTTCTCATACCAAACTGAATATAAATACTCATATATCTATGGATTAATGTTCGGATTGTCCAGTATGATGATGGCTTTTGTTGCATCAACTGGATTTGATATTATTTTTAGAAATCCATTGATATCGGTTGTTCCACGTGTGATTTTTGCAATAGTGGCTGGTGTTGTTTTCACTTTTGTTAAAAAAATACAAAATTTAAAACTTAGAACAACTGTCTGTGCAATATCTAGCATGCTTTTAACAATGCTCCACACTTTGCTTGTTATGGCATTTCTATATATATGTGCCAAAGATAACATCTATTCACTTTATATGATGGATCCATCGGCTAATTTTGAAAATGCTAATCAAACTTTCAACATACTATTCACAACAAGTTTATTAACTGGCATGATACCTGAAAGTATCGTTGCTTTTATTGTTGTTCCACTTATTGCAATACCTGCACAAAATATTTTTGACTTCAGTTTCAGCACTATTTTTTACAATGTTTACCGCAACAAAATCAAACTTGAAAATTTGAATAAATCTAATCCTAAATTGATTTTCAAAAAATACTGATAATTTTTAATCTTTTATTCTCATTAAAAATAAAAAAAGGCCTTTATATTCTATAATTTTATATAGATTAAAAGAGGTTATTTATAATGCATTTAGATTTTGTTAAATTAGTTGATCCTTATAAAACAAAGGCTCTAGAATCTTTGAAAAAATTGATAAGTTTCAATTCTGTTGATGATGAAACTACTCAAACTAAACAAAAACCATTCGGTGAAGGAGTTTACAACGCTCTTGATTACATCGCAAAGCTCGGAGAGGAGCTTGGCTTTAAAGTTGACAGATGTGAAAATTACTGCACAGAATTAAGTTACGGAGAAGGTAAAATTGTAGATGTTTACGCACATGCAGATGTTGTCCCTGTTAGTAAAACATGGAAAACTAATCCATTTGAATTAGTTATAGATGGTGATTACATGTATGGAAGAGGAGCTGCTGATGATAAAGGCCCTGGTATTTCCGCTTTATATGCTGCTAAAGCTCTTTTAGACAACAATTTGATCGATGGATATAAACTGAGAATTATCTTTGGTGGTAATGAAGAGAAAGGTAGCCGTTGCTTGGAACACTATTTCCACTCTCTAAAGAAAGAATATCCAACCTACGGTTTCACACCAGATGCCGATTTTCCTTTAATCTATGGAGAAAAAAGTGTCTCATTCTACGAAGCAAAATACAAAATTAATTTAAACGGTGTCACTAAATTTGATTTTGGTTCCGCTTCAAACATCGTTCTTGATAAATGTAAAATTAATTGTTTTCTCGATAAAGATATAATTGCGAAGAAAGTTAAAAAATATCAGAAAAAACATCCAGAAATAACTATCAATTATGATGATTATGAAATTGAATTTATCGGAAAACCAAGTCATGGTGCCCATCCATGGGAAGGTGTGAATGCTGGTCTACATATGCTTAATTTCATCGGCATGGTCAGCAAAAATAAAGTATTGCAAAAAATTTATAAAGATTATTTTGATGGTAGAGGTAAAAACTTCAAAGGTGATTATTCCTCAGAATTTTTCACTGAATCAAGTTACTGTATCGGTTTGATGAAATACTGCGATGGTGTTTTAACATTGTATGTCAACATGCGTTTACCTGAGAACGTTGATCCAGAAGTCGCTTGTGAAAATATCAAAAAAATGACCAAGTGCGATGAATTGAATCTTCTATCAAAAGGTGAAGCTTTGATTCAAAAACCAGATTCATTCTTAGTAAAAACACTTCATGATGTGTATGTAAAACATACAAACGACACCCAAAGTAAGATTTTGGCAATAGGTGGTGGAACATATGCGAAAGAAACCAAAAACACAATAGCATTCGGTCCAACATTCCCAAATAGAAATTACCATATCCATGAGGATGATGAATACTTTTTAAAATCTGATTTTGAAAAATGTATGGAAATATACGCAGAAGCAATTTATAGATTAGGTGAAGGTGCAAAAAATGAAAAGTGAAATTGAACTAAAACAACAAGGAAAGATAAAAAGATTAACAAACAAAACATTCAAATTTGATAAAAGATTCGCAGATTACTTCTATTCAGCAAACTATTTTGTCAAAACAAAGAAAATCGTTGAAGAAAACATTCCAAATAACATTTGTACAATGCAATTTTTCCAAAGAAACGATGATGTTCACGTTTGTGGATTGGATGAATGTATCGCCTTATTAAAAACATTTACAGATTATTCAAAATTGAAAGTGTATGCTTTGAATGACGGTGATTTGATAAGTAAAAATGAACCAGTTTTGAAAATTCAAGGTCCTTACCAAGCATTCGGTTTTCTTGAAAGTGCTATTGATGGCATCTTAGCAAGAAGAACTTCCGTTTGTACTAATTCATTCAAAGTTGTAAAAGCGGCTAATAACAAAAAGATCCTTTCAATGGCAGATCGTCAGGATGATCCATACACCCAAGCTGGTGATGGATATGCCAGCTATGTTGCAGGTATCCGTGCTTTTTCAACCGATGCTCAATGTTCGTGGATAAATTTGCAATCTGCTGGTACTATGCCACATGCTTTGATAGCTTTATGTAATGGTGATATTGTCAAAGCTAGTGAACTTTATATAAAAACCTTCCCAGATGCTCCATTCACAGCGTTGATTGATTACCATAATAATGTTGTCAATGACACTATCATGTTGTGTGATCATCTCAAAGAGAAAGTGACAGCGGTCAGAATCGATACCTCAGCAAGTTTGATCGACCATTATTTTGATGATAAAGATACATCAAATTTCGACCCTCATGGTGTTTGTAAAGAACTCGTCTTCGCTTTGAGAGAGGAACTTGATAAAAGAAATTACACATTCTGTAAAATAGTTGTCTCTTCAGGTTTTGATTACAAGAAAATAGAGGAATTTGAAAAAGCCAAAGTTCCAGTTGATGTTTATGGCGTTGGAACAAGTTTGATAAAAAATTGGATCGGTTTCACCGGTGATCTTGTAAATGTCAATAACAAACCTGAGGCTAAAGAAGGTCGTTGTGAGATTCCTTCTTCTAGATTAGAGTTAGTTTTATAATGAGCTATTTCAAAAGGTATTACAGAAGAAATATCATATCTCAAAAAGATGATTTAAAGAAATATCTTTTACGTAACATCAAAAATATTTCTTTAAAATTCTTTCCTAATGATAATTTAAATTATGTAACCTTGGAAAAAGCTTTTAAAATCTACACAGATACCTGTGAAGAGATTGAAATTAAAATAAACGAATATTTGTATAAATTTTTAAAAAACGACCATTGCAAATACACAAGTTCTGATTGGCAAAATAGGAAAAATAAAACTTTCAATATTTTGAATAGAAAGAATTTAGATAAAGAGAACAAATTCATTTTAAAAGATGAATTACTCGTATTTTTAACAAAAGATAATGAGTATAACATAAATGATTTTGTCGATAAAATTTACGAAAATACAGACAATTTGAAAGTTAAACAAGAAAATGTTATCTATGATAACAATTCTAAAATAAACAAAAATAGTGCAAGTATGTTTTTAGTTAGTAAAATAAACTCCTGCATTAACTATCTTTTGGACAAATTCAACACTTTCACTATTTTCCTTTCTTATAAAAATATAAATAACGCTCAACTTCTTTATATTTTTATAATAATTGACCGACTTCTGCTTTCATTTTTAATGAAGGATATAAATATAAATCCATTCACTGAAAATAAAAAAATATTGGAAACTTACAAAACTGAAATTTCAAAATTATTTAGGAAAAATTTATCGAACTTTGAAATAAATGAACAAGTTATAAATTACATCAATGACTATAACTTTGAGTTTATAAAAACTATCCAATGTGATGAAGAAACAACAAAAAAGATAATAATCAATATTCAAAATTTGACATTCAAATCGAACAATTTCCTTTTTGAAATCGTCATCAACAATATCGATAAATACATAAACAAAGATAATTCTGATGATATTTTATTCAACATAATTATCCAAAATATCGAATTTTTCCAACGAGTTTTTGAACAAGACTCAATCTACAAAAACCAAGTTGATCAAATAATTTTAAGACTTGAAAATAACTTAACTATGAATAATTCGATAATAACGACAAAGATGAAAAAATTGGATTTCAAGAAAAATATATATAATTTCCTTGATAAAAATAAATCTTCTTTCACCTTTTTAAATTCCTATGAAGAATATAAAGAATGTATAAACAATGATATAAATATATTCTTAAATCTTATTGATATAGAGACGATCACTTTCGACCAGTTTGTCAGATGTTTAGAAAAAATACTTCTTGATATCTACCTATATCGTTATAGCAAGAATCTTAAAAAATAAATATATAGCAAAAAAACAACCATTTTCAATTTTTTTGAAAAAATATTTCTAAATTTAGCACTTCCAGGTTTAAACTGCTAAAAAATGTTATATACTATATTTGGCACTTGAAAGAATAGAGTGCTAGATGGGAGGTGTAAATTGAAATATTCTCGACATGATGAAGTACTCAAGTTGATTGTCGAAGACTTTATAGATAGCGCCCAACCCATCGGAAGTGAAGCGTTAATTCAAAAACACAATTTGAATTGTTCCTCCGCAACCATAAGAAATGTGATGGCAACATTGGAAGAGGAAGGTTTGATTGAAAAAACTCATACCTCCTCTGGAAGAGTCCCATCCAAGAAAGGTTACGCTTATTATCTTGAAAATCTCCAGTACGACAGTGATGAACTTGATAATTTAGAGGAAGAATTACAAAATCACTTCAAATTAGCACTTCAATCTAAGAATAAATCCATCGAAGATGTTATGGAACAATCCTGTAAGGTTCTCTCTGAGATTACAAATCTTGCAACCGTTGTTCTAGGGCCGAAAGCAAGCGATGAAAAACTCATAAGTTTACAATTGGTCAGAGTCAATCAAGAAGCTGTCACAGCGATACTTGTCACCGACCAAGGGTATGTTGAGAACAAAACTTTCATCCTTCCTTCCAATCTCAATGTTAAAAACGTTCAAGATTGCGTTTCTATGTTAAACGAAAGATTGATTGGAACTCCGATAAGTGAAGTCGATGAAAAAGCAGAAAAAATCGCTCCAATTTTAGTTAAGAAACTAGGAAAGGAAGCGACCATCGTTGTTCAAGCTTTCAAGGAAGCGATAATGATGTTTGCGAAAAATCGCTTATCTTCATTTGGTACAAGGAAGCTATTGGAACTCCCTGAATTCAAAGAAAACAGCGATGAAATAACAAAGATTATCGATTACTTCCAAAATGAAGATAGACTTATTGACACATTGCAAGAGATGGATGATAGAGCCGAAGTCAAGATTAATCTTCCAACAAACGAAGATGATGAACAAGATATCGCTATTGTTTCAAAAGAGGTTGAAATGCCTAACAGAAACAGTGCAAAAATCGCGGTGGTCGGACCAAAGAGGATGGATTATAAGAAAGTCACAAAAGCTTTGGAAATTCTAACCAAGATTCTTGATCATTATTTCAATAACGAAGGAGAAGAAGATGAAGAAACATAAACACACTGAAAACAACAACATCCCAAAACAGGAATTAGAAAACGAAAATTTGGAAACTGAACAAACCAAACAAAATCAAAAACAAGAAAAAAAAGATCCTTTGCTTGAGAGAATAGATGTTCTCACTTGTAAAAATAACGAGTTGGAAAAAGATGTCAACAACTGGAAGAACAAATATTACGAAGCTTACGCCAACTTGGAAAACACAAGGAAGCAAATTGAAAAGGATAACAACGAATACAGAAAATACATGGCTATTCAGGTAATTGAAAATTTGATACCTTGTTTTGATGCGATGGAAGCAACTATAAAATTTGCACCGGAAGATCCGCAGATTAAAAAATTTCTTCAAGGATTCAATATGATCTTCAATATGTTTTTAAAAAGACTTGAGGAGATTGATTTCAAAACATATCTTCCTCAAAAAGGCGATGACTTTGATTCAAAAACTATGAATGCGACTGAAACTGTTGAAAGTGATGTTGCAAATAAGATCAACGAAGTTCAATGTCGTTGCTACACCTACAAAGATAGATTAATAAGACCTGCTAACGTTATTGTTACTAAGTTAGCAGCTGAAAAACAAGTAACAGAACAAAACCAAAATGATAAAGGAGAATAAAGAATATGGCTAAAGAAATTATTTTAGGAATCGACTTAGGTACAACTAACTCTGTTGTATCTTACATGCAAGAGGATGGAAAGGTCAAAGTTATTCCAAATCCAGAAGGTAGTAACACAACCCCATCTGTCGTCGCATTTAGAAATGGCGAGGTTATTGTCGGTAACACTGCTAAACGTCAAGCTTTGACAAACCCTGATACCGTCAGTTCAATCAAACGTCACATGGGTGAACTCAATTATAAAGTTCACATTGATTGCATCAACAAAGATTTCACACCTCAAGAGATCTCTGCAAAGATCCTTCAATATATGAAATCCTATGCTGAAGCTAACATCGGTCATGAAGTTAAGAAAGCAGTTATCACATGTCCTGCTTACTTCAACGATGCTCAAAGACAAGCTACAAAAGATGCAGGTACAATTGCCGGTCTTGATGTTGTTCGTGTTATATCAGAACCAACTGCTGCTGCTTTGGCTTACGGTATTGAATCTAAGAAAGAGGAGAAGATCCTTGTTTATGATTTAGGTGGTGGTACATTCGATGTTTCCATCCTTGACTTAGCAGATGGTACATTTGAAGTTATCTCAACATCAGGTGATAGTCATCTTGGTGGTGATGACTGGGACAAGGAGATTGAAAATTGGTTATCAAGCGAAATTAAAAGAGAAACTGGTCTTGATTTGTCCGATGATAAGAACAAAGTCAGCCGTGCTCGTTTGAAAGATGAAGCGGAAAAAGCAAAGATCACATTATCAAGCTCACTTGAAGCAAGCATTTCATTACCATTCATCGGCGTTGATAAAAATGGTTTACCAATCAACTTTGAAACAACTTTAACCCGTGCTAAATTTGAAGATTTGACCAAACATCTTTTGAAGAGAACTGAAGTTCCAGTTCAAAATGCTTTGAGAGATGCTAAATTAACACCAGCAGAGATCAACCAAGTCTTGCTTATCGGTGGTTCAACACGTATGCCAGCTGTTAAAGAACTAGTTACTAAATTGTTAGGTAAAACTCCAAATCAATCTGTCAACCCAGATGAAGCTGTTTCCATCGGTGCTGCAACTCAAGGTGGAATCATCCGTGGTGACATCAAAGATGTTGTTTTGTTGGATGTCACACCTCTTACCCTCGGTATTGAAACTGCCGGTGGTATCATGACACCTTTGATCAATCGTAACACAACAATCCCAACAACAAAGAGCCAAATTTTCTCAACCTATGAAGACAATCAACCTGGCGTTGAAATTATGGTCTATCAAGGTGAGCGTCAAATGGCTAGTGATAACAAACTTTTAGGTAGATTCAAACTTGAAGGAATCAAACCTGCTCCAAGAGGCACACCTCGAATCGAAGTTACATTCTCAATCGATGTCAACGGTATTGTCAATGTTAAAGCTAAAGATTTAGATAGTAATAAAGAGAATCAAATTACAATCTCCAACTCCTCTGGTTTATCAAAAGAAGAGATTGATCGTATGGTCAAGGAAGCTGAACAAAACAAAGAGAAGGATGAAGAACGTAGAAAAGATGCTGAAACAAGAAACGAAGCTGATCAATTGATTTCAACCATCAATCATGAGTTGGAAGAGAAAGGTAGCCAACTTTCCGAAGAGCAAAAACAAACTGCTACTAAACTTAGAGATGAAGTTAAAGAAGCTCTTGATAAGAATGATTTAGCTACTGTCAGACAAAGATTAGCTGAATTGCAACAAGCCGCTAACATCATGAGTCAAACTTCAACAGCAAACGCTGGTCAAGAACAACAAGCACAACCTGAGGAACAAAAAGATCCTAACGTTGTCGATGTTGATGCAACAACTAAGTAAAAATTAAATTCGTATTTATTCTAAAGAAGACCATGTGCAAACTTGGTCTTCTTATGTTTATAAAATAAGGAGGAAACAAAATGGCAACAAAAAGAGATTACTATGAAATATTGGGTGTTTCCAAAACTGCAACTGATGATGAAATTAAAAAAGCTTACCGAACACTTGCCAAAAAATATCATCCAGATTTGAATAAAGATCCCGATGCTCCGAAGAAATTTGAAGAAGTTCAAGAAGCGTATGATGTATTGTCTGATAAGCAGAAAAGAGCAAATTACGACCAATTTGGTCATAGTGCTTTCGATCAGAACGGCAATTCATTTGAAGGAGCAAATTTCTTCAACAATGGTGAATTTGATATAAATGATATTTTCTCAAACTTCTTCGGTGGCGGTTCTTTCAACTTCCAACGTTCAAGAGCTCAATCAAACGCACCACAGAAAGGTCAATCACGTTTAGTTAACTTGAAGATTGATTTTATGGATAGTATTTTTGGAAAAACAATCAGTTTTCCACTTGATATGGATGTTGAGTGTTCACACTGTCATGGTACAGGTGCAAAGGATCCTTCAAGTGTAAAAACCTGTCCAACTTGTAATGGTAGTGGAACTGTTAAACAAAGAACAAATATATTCTCGGGTTTTTCAATAAGAGAAACCGAATGTCCAACCTGTCATGGAAAAGGTAAAATATACTCAGAGAATTGTTCATATTGTAAAGGTAAAGGTTACACAACCGAAAAACAAACTATCTCGGTTAATATCCCAGCAGGAATTCAAGATGGACAACAACTAAGAGTTGCTGGTAAAGGTTTCAGAGGTGTCAATGGTGGACCATACGGTGACCTTTATATCAACATATCTGTTAAAGAAGATCCTAATTTCCAAAGAAGAGGCAATGATATTTTTGTCAAAGTTCCAATTTCAGTTTGTGATTTGATATTAGGTACAACTTTAACAGTTCCTACAGTTTACGGTGATTATCAAGTGAATGTCAAAGCTGGTACTAAAGTTGATGCTAAACTTAGATTAGCTGGTAAAGGTGTGAAAACAGCTTATGGAACAGGTGATGAATATGTCATACTCGATTGTATAGTTCCAACAAATTTAACCTCTGAACAAACAGAATTATTGACAAAGTTCAGCAATATAGAAAATAACAAATCCTCCACGAAAAATATTTTTGCTAAGTTTTTTGATAAATTCAAAAAGAAAAAATAAACAATACAACCACTTTTAAACTAATTTTAAAGGTGGTTTTTTTATTAACAATTTAGCTATATAATACAAAAATGGTTTAAGATTATGAAAGGAGAATAAGATGATTAAATTGTACTGTTACCCTAAATGTTCTACGTGCTTAAAATGTGAGAACTTTTTAAAAGAACATAATATTCAATATGAATATGTTGATATTAAAGAAAACACACCCAACTATGAAGAATTAAAAAAGATATATTTATTATCAAAACAACCAATTCACAAATTTTACAATACTTCCGGTATAAACTTTAGAAAAGAAAATCTATCTGAACTTTTTAAAACGATGAATGAAGATGATATTTTAAAAAAATTATCAACAGATGGAATGTTGATCAAAAGACCTTTATTGATAGATGGTAATAAAGTATTAATAGGATTCAAAATTAAAGAATATACTGAGCATTTTGAAACAAATTAAAATTTGATAACACTAGTCAAGTATAAAATTAAGTAAAATTGTTTGATTTTTTTCCATAACAAAAGATTATCTAA
>CALVKB010000002.1 GCA_944332485.1 uncultured Bacilli bacterium
CAAAGTCCTGTTAAGTTTGCTGATGAGAGCATCTAGATGCTCTCAACTGTGTGGTATAACTTTTTGTTACCAATGCATACAAATACCTTTAATAAAATTTAATACACTAGAAATTGCTTAATATTCAACAAATTAAATTACGAATATATTTTCTTTATAAAATATTGTTCCAAATTTAATGGTTCAAAAATTACATAATTTTATCAAAGCAAATATATTTAATTGATAAAGCCTACTTGAGTAACTGAGCGTAACAAAACTACTAAAGCTACTTTTCTATTTGAATAACTTAATACTTTCATAACACGCTTCTCCTTAGTTTTATTTTACAAATCATATTTTCACTATGCAACAATTTTTAAAATATAAAAAAGAAAAATTTAAAAAATATAGGTTAAATAAAACCAATTTGAAAAATAATATTTGAGATGTTAATTACAAAATTATTTGTTAGTAAAACGATTTTCAGTTTCGTGCATTATAATTTCATTGGCTTCATCTATGCTCTTACAAACATCGATAGACTTGATAGTTCCAGCTCTTGTTAAACAATTATCCGGAATATCTTTTATTATTAAACTCTTAGCACCGATCTTGCAGTTGTTGCCAATAACGACATCTCCAAGGATAGTTGCATATGCACCTACCATAACATTATTTAATAATGTCGGATGTCTTTTTCCTTTCATTGAACTTGTTTTTGCACCCAATGTAACACCATGATACAAAGTGCAATTATCACCGATAATAGCTGTTTGACCAATAACAACTCCCATACCATGGTCGATGAACAAATTTTTACCTATTTTTGCTCCAGGATGAATCTCAATACCTGTGACTCTTCTTGCATGATTTGAAATAAGAAAAGCTAAAAACTTCATATGATGAGTGTAGAAAAAATGGGCTCTTCTGTACATTCTCACCGCTTTGACTCCAGGATAAAAGAATATTTCTAAGTTACTTCTTGCTGAAGGATCTCTTTCCTTGATCGTTTGATAATATGATTTTTCTTTATTCTTCTTCATAATTATTCAAAACCTCCAAGTACTTGTCATAATTATCATAACTGACAATCAATATATTCTTATTAATGTCTTTAATTTTCATAGCAGCTAATAAACTTGCAAAACTTGTGATTCCAAGATGCAATCCTTTTTTTATCATCTGTTTTGAAAATTTAAAAACTTCATCTGAATCTAAAGTTTCAACATATGAAATTTCTGTGTTTTTATAATTATCAGTTACAAAATTTGGCATGACTCCTTCTATTCTGTGCTTTTTAAATTCATTTTTAGTCAACCCTCTTGATTCCATAGGCTCAAATGCTATTGTTTTCAAGTTTTTATACTTCTTTTTTAAAAAAGTTGATATGCCTAAAATAGTAACTCCAGTTCCAACACCCGAAACAAAATAATCAAGTTCTTCAATTTTATACTCATTTGTCAAACTATCAATTATCTCTTTGGCAGTTATTTTATGAGCTTTGTATAAACTATCGTTATAAAACTGATCAACAAAAATGTAGTTTTTGTTGTTTTTACAGTCTTCGTTTATCTGTTGAATACAACCTTCCATTCCATTCTCATCAACGAAAATCATATCTGCTCCGAGTAATTTAAGAATTTTCCTTCTTTCAACTGATGTCGAACTTGGCATATAACATCTAACTTTTATATTTATACTCATAGCTAATGTTGCTAATGAAATAGAACTATTACCGGAACTTGGAATACATAAAACAGAATTTTTATCAATCAATTTATTTTCAATAGCATTCAAAAGATAGTACATAAAAACTCTATCTTTGATACTTCCAGAAGGATTGCTGCCTTCAAGTTTAATAAAAATATTGTTGTGTTTATCCTCATCGATAACTTTTATAAGTTTAGTATTTCCAACCAATTTAAAAATATCAAAATTAATCATAAAACTCCTTTAAAAATAGAAATTATATTTTACAAAACTTGATTAATTTATTCGCTTCTTAAACACTCAACCGGATTCTTCTTGCTTGCTATACTCGAAGGAATCAAACCTGCAATGAAAGTGAGAAATACCGATAGTAAGACCATTATCAAGCAGGACAAAGGTGACAAGTTTGCTATCATACCTAATCCGACTTCCTTATATAAATTATTGATAATCAAGTTGATTGGTATTTCCATCAACAAACTGAAGACAACACCGATGACACCAGCAAACAATCCAATCATGCTACTTTCAGCTATAAACAAAACACCGACGTCCTTCTTTCTAGCACCGATACTTCTTAAAATACCGATTTCCTTTTTACGTTCAATAACACTGACATAAGTGATAATACCAATCATAACTGAACTAACTACCAATGAGATAGCTGCAAAAACAATCAAAACAGTACTTACAACATTTACTATATTTCCAACTAAATCAGTAGCAGTACCTGCTATGTCCGTATAAACTATCTGTTTATTTTCCGGCTTTCCAACATTCCAAGCATCAAGATATTCCATTATTTGTTTTTTAGAATCAAAATCGGTTGGATATATAACAATTGAATCAACATCCAAATCTGTTCCATAATTTGATCTTAATGTCGCATATGAAGAAATATCTGTTGTCTTAACTCCATTTACAGAATTATAAACTGTGATACTTAAAGGATTATTAAGAGAAACATATTTCATGACATTCATATAAGTTTTCAGTTGTTCTTCAGTAGCTTTAAGAAGGTTCTCTTTAAGCTTATTCATGCTATATCCATCACTGAAAGAATCATTGAACAATGCTAAACAGAAATTAACAACATTCATATTGACACCATCTTTTATTGAATTCTTTAAACTGTATGGATTGTCAAAACCATAAGTTATCAAATCTTGGAACAATGTTGGAAAATCAAAATTTTCCAAATCTGCTTTGACTAAATTTATCAATTCAGCTTGATCTGGGTCCGAAGAATCCAATATCAAACCATCCACAAAACTTGTTGCTAACTTATCAGTATCTATTTGTAAAAAGATGTTATCGGAAAGGTCATCAGAGACAACATATTCAGCATTTTCACAATAAAACCTTGAATCGCAAACATCACTACTCTCATTTCTTGTGCCATCTGCTCGTGTTTCTCCGAAAGCTTCAATGTTTGTATTCATAGCATTCAGTCTTTCCCTTTCATAGGCACCTTCATGATGAATAATAGTCCCATTATCTTCGTATGAGTCGTATCCTATTGCTTCCTCTGTTAAATTTGATGTGTAATAAACGCCACTTCCAAGCATCGGAAATGATACATTCTTCTTTGGACGAACAATACCGACCACTTTCAAACTTTTTCCTGTTATCAAATCAACATTAGAATCATTCCAAAGAACATCTAAACTTGCATCATCAGGCGAATAATAAGATGTCATCAAATATTCTTGTTCCAAAACTTCTTTCATATTTTGATCCAAAAATCCCAAACCTTTAGTATCAAAATATTTAAGTAAGGTATCCATAGTAGTTAAAAGA
This sequence comes from uncultured Bacilli bacterium, assembly GCA_944332485.1. Classification (GTDB taxonomy): domain Bacteria; phylum Bacillota_I; class Bacilli_A; order RFN20; family CAG-288; genus CAJMBK01. The sequence continues at coordinate 3,493 of CALVKB010000002.1, forward strand.
TTGGAACTTGATTGTGCTGCACTAATAGTTGTGATGAAATCTTGAAAATCAGCATATCTGTTAAATTTCAAACCTTTAGCGTAACTTGATGGATTTGCCGCTTTGTATGATTGAAATAAAGTTTCAATCTCCTCTGGGCTTAAATTTGGATCAAGTTTGAAATTTTCCGCATCATTGCTGTAAAAATCTTCATTTTTATACATTTTATATTCTTTAGAAGAAATCAAATCAGAAAGTTTAGTCAAACTTGAATCATCGGGATTATATCCCAAAGATTCCAATGTTGCGGTTGAAATTCTATTATAAGCATCAACTGTAATCAACAATTCATTACTAGCAGTAGGATATCTGCCTTCAATAACATCGTACTGACTCAAAACAAAATCTTCATCACCAGGTAATTCATTCCAAATTGTGCTACCAGTGTAAGTTGATAATAATGTTGAACTTGAGGTATCGATAGTGACATACTTTGAAGAACCAGAGATAGGGTCGTATGAATCATTTTTCGTAACAACTACAGTTTTAAGTGCATATTTTTTTTGAATTGAACTAACTGTCACCCCTTTTTGTTCCATCTCTTCAACATACTTGATATATTCTGATGTTATATCGTTAGTTTTCAAAGAAGCAACTACAGGTTCAACAATGTGCAAACTACCATCATCTGGATACATCTCATAATCAGTAGATGGTATATTTGTCAAATCAGTTAAATCACCTATTGTGTATTTTTCAATTGAGATTGGGAAAGAGGTTAAAGTCTCCGTTTCCATTCTGTCCATATAATTTGTAAAACCATTTTGTAAAGCTAAAACCAAACTAACACCGATAATTCCAAAACTTCCGGCTATAGAAACTGAAATAGTTCTTCCTTTCTTACTCATCAAATTTCTACTTGAAAGGCTTAAAGAAGTGGCAAAAGTCATTCTTGATTTTGATCTTTTCGGTTTTTTAATATTTATAACTTTATTGTCTACACGGGTTAAATCATCAGTTTCAATCTCTGTTGTATGGTCTAAAGTTGGTTCTTGTTTTGTCTCAACTTTTTCGTTAACTTCATCTGAGACAACCTCACCATCCGACAACTTGATAATTCTATTTGCATATTGTTGAGCTAAAACTTCATTATGAGTGACCATGATAACAAGATGGTTTTTGCTAACTTGTTTAAGTATGTCCATAACGACAATACTTGTCTTACTATCCAATGCTCCAGTTGGTTCATCGCAAAGTAAAATATGGGGATTATTAACCAAAGCTCTTGCGATAGCAACTCTTTGCATTTGGCCACCGGAAAGTTGATTTGGTTTTTTATTCTTTTGTTCCAATAATCCAACTTCCTTCAGGGCATCTTCAGCTTTTTGTTGCCTAATTTTTTTGCTTACACCTGCTAAAGTTAAAGATAATTCAACATTTCCTAATATTGAAAGGTGAGGTATCAAATTGTAACTTTGAAATACTATTCCTATTTTTTTGTTTCGATAATCATCCCAATCGCTGCTGGTGAATTTTTTAGTTGAAATTTTATCGATGATCAAATCACCACTTGAATATTGGTCCAATCCTCCAATAATATTTAACAAGGTAGTTTTACCACAACCAGAAGGGCCTAGGATAGCGACAAAACCCTCTTCATCAAATTCCAAATTGATATTTTTTAATGCTGTAACTGTGGGATTTTTGTCAACGATGTAATTTTTTTTAATATCAACAAGTTTTAACATTAAAAACCTCCAAAAGAAAAGTCCATTTTTCTTTTTAATATTATTACAAAAATATAAATGCAATTTTAAATAATTTAATAGAAGAAAATTAGTGATTTTAATTATATATTGTGTGATTTAAAAGATAATTTACAATTTCCAAGTTATTAATTTATTATAAAAGTTAAAATAATATAAAATATTCTTTGTAAATTTACGCTCTAAGGAGGTTTTTTATGGAAGTTATCAGATTGAAAACACAAGATGGAAAATATATTTACGGAAATTGCTGGAAAGTTGAAAAAGGTGAAGCTAAAGCTAATATCGTTATAGCTCACGGAATGACTGAATATTCAGCAAGATATGATGAATTTGCCAGATTTTTAAACACCAAAGGTTATGATGTCTATGCTGTTGATCAACCAGGTCATGGTTTGAATGTCACTGCAGTTAAAAATCCTGAACTCGGACTTGGAGTTTGGCCAAATTCCGGATTCAAATTGGCAATTGAATATCTCAGCTCTTTGATTACTGAAGTTAGATTGACAATGAAGCCTGTTATTTTGATCGGTCATAGTATGGGAAGTATCGTCTCACAAAGATATTTTCAAAGATTCTCAAATACAATCGATGGTTTAGTTTTGGTCGGTTCAACCGCAAATCAATTTGACTTTGTCGTAGCCCGTGGTTTAAGTAAGATTATGAACAAGTTCATGAAGAAAGAGAATAAAGAGAAACCATCGAAATTCTTTTACAACCTTCAATTGAAAACTTTCAACAGAGGTATTAAACCTTTCCCAGATGGTTACAATAGCCCAAGTAAGTTTCTCTCTTACAATGAGGAAAATGTCAAAAAATACGACACTGATCCTTTATGTGGATTCGTTCCAAGTTTCAATTTCTACTTCAACCTTTTCGGTGGTATGAAACCAACATTCCAACTTAAGAGAGTTAAACAAATTGAGAATAAATTTGACATTTTGATTGTCTCGGGAAAAGATGACACCTTCAGCAAAAAAGGTAAGAGAGTTTTAGCATTGGAAAAATTCTACAAAAAAGGTGGTGTCGATGCTACAGCAATATTGTATGAGCATGCTAGACATGAAGTTTTAAACGAAGATGAAACAGTTAAGAATTTGATATTCAACGATATCGCAAAATACTGTGATCACAGAACTGATGTAAGTTTAGAAAAACAAAACAAGAAGAAATACAATATAAGTAACGAAGTTTTCAACTAAAAATTACGGCTTTGAGAGAAAATCTCAAAGCCTTTTTTAATATTCATCATTTTTATATTTATTTACTAATTTAAAAGATGTATATTTGAGTGTTGTGGTTTGGGTATTATTGATTACTTCACTATCAATCGTCGGGATGATAGTTTGTGTTATTTTCTTCCCTACACTGAAAATCGGAAGATTCCAAATGCAAACATTCTGGTTTGCACCATTTTTAGGTGCAATTTTGATTTTATGCTGTTTGCTTGTTGATCCAAAAACTGTCGGTGAAGCTTTGATCGCTGATAGCGGTGTTAACCCTTTGGAAATCCTTTGCTTATTTATATCGATGGTTTTCATAAGTATAGTATTGGATGAAGTTGGCTTTTTTAAAGTTTTAGCAAGCTACGCTGTTAAAAAAGCTAAGGATTCTCAATATCTTCTTTTTATTTTCTTATATACACTTGTATCAGTTTTAACCATTTTTACTTCAAACGATATCATCGTTATAACATTCACACCATTTATTATTTTCTTTTGTAAAAACAGCAAAATAAATCCTCTCCCTTACTTGATATCTGAGTTTGTCGCCGCGAATACCTGGTCGATGCTTCTTATAATTGGTAATCCGACAAATATATTCTTAGGCGAAACATTCACAATAGATTTTGCCAGTTACATTCAATATATGGCTATACCAACAGTTTTCGCAGGATTGACATCTTTTGGTATTATGCTTCTTATTTTCAATAAATCACTTAAAGTAAAACTTCAATGTGAAGTTGAAGAGGTAAAAATGGAAGATAAACCTATATTTATCGTCAGTTTAATAAGTTTAATTTGCTGCATTATTTTATTAGCTGTCAGTCAATGGACACATATTCAAATGTGGATAATAGCTTCATGTTTTGGTATAGCCTTGTTCATCTTCGTTTTAATTTACACTTGTATCAATAAAAAGAAATTCAACATTTTCAAAAATTCTGTCACAAGACTACCGATAAATTTGATCCCTTTGTTGATTTCAATGTTCATAATAGTTTTAGCATTGAACGAATGTGGTGTAACAAAGAAATTGTTTGAATTTCTCAATTTTGATCAATTGATATTAACTTATGGTTTCACTTCGTTTTTAACTGCTAATTTTATAAACAATATCCCGATGAGTGAATTATATGCTACTATTCTTGCTTATTTTGAAACACCTTCTCTTCCTGCAATTTACGCGAGTATAATAGGATCAAATATCGCTGCTTTCTTCACTCCGATGGGCGCTTTAGCAGGTGTTATGTTCTTAGGTATACTTAAAAACAACAATATAAAATTATCGGCCATGAAATTTTCCTTGTATGGTCTTATTATTTCAGTACCTACTTTGTTTGCAAGTTTAGGTGGTTTATATTTAAGTTTTTTAATTATTTGATTTGTTATCAATTACGATCAAAGGAACTTCCAACTCGTGTTTGGTATTTCCAGCATGAACTCCTTTAAATCTTTCCATAATTTCTTTATCGAAAGCCAAACATTTTTCAGTGTTTGATACTATGACAAAATCAAATATAGATTTTGCTCCGAAGCTTATCGGTTTTAAATTTTCAAACAAGTTCTTTTCAAACACTTCATCATGAGAATAAATAGAAAAGTAAGGTGAGAAAGTTTTGATGAATTTCTCTTTAAATTCATCCTGTTTACCATCTTTAACTTTAACTGAGCTACAGCGAGCAACTTCAATACAAGGTTCACCTTCTATCAAAGAGAAAATATCAGGATAATCTGGAAGATAGACCCATTCAGCATCAATATGTCCATGATCTGCGATGATAAATATTATTGTATCTTCAATATTAGTCAAATTTTTCTTTATAAGGGAGTTTAAATTTCTCACGACTTTCTTTGTTTGCATAGATTTAACTCCATATCGATGCATCGTGGAATCAGGTTCAGGACAATAAGCATAAAGATACATCTTTGTATCACCAAATTTGTTGTTTTTCTCACAGAGTTCCTTTATTTTCAAAGTTTGCTCTTCAAATGAGTCAACAACAACATCTCCATATTTGCTCACGGATAAACCTATTGCATTATCTAATTTATGGTAAAACCTTTTTAAATTCAAAGCTTGTTTCTCATCTGGTAATAATTCAACTTGACTTAAGTTATCATCAAAATAATTGAATGTGACAAATTTCTTTTTGGAAGTTGGTGAATACATCTCCCAACCAAGTCGATTATTCTCCCCTGGTGTCAATCCGGTTTCAATCATTCCAGTGGCTGCAACTGTGGTTGGAGGAAAGCAAGTTTGCAATGTTGTTAAATATTTTTGTTGCAAAAAGGAATTTTTCTTCAAGCAAAGATTCATATTGTAGACACCAAAACCATCCAATAATAAAACGACGACATTTTTGTATTTTCCATTTTCCAAAATAAAATCAACATATTCATCACTTGGATGTTCGATTGTTAATTTAAAATATTTTTTGATGGAATTTATAAATCCTAAACTTGTTCTAATCATAAGATAACCTCCATATTAGTTTAACAAATTGAAAGTATTTAAATTTCATATGTATCTTCTTAAAACAGACTTTAAATTTAGTTTTGTTTAAAATAAAATTTATACGTATGAAAGCTATTGTTACAGGATGTCATGGGTTTGTTTGTCCATACTTAATAGACACTCTTAAAAAAAGAAAAATAGAGGTGTTTGTTTTTGACAGAAATCAAATAGATATTACAAACTTTGAGCAAATTTTCGAATATATCAAATCTATAAAACCAAACTTTTTCTTCCATTTAGCAACTGGGCCTTTAACATGGCTTGAATATATATTCAAAGCATGTTCAATTCTCAATGTAAAGTTAATTTATACATCCTCAGTTTCCGTTTTCAGTGAGCAATCTTCTGGACCATACACTATTCTAAACAAACCAGATGCAACTGATGACTATGGTAAATACAAAATTGAGGGTGAAAATATCGTTAATAAAAACAAAAATAACCTAATCTGCCGTATAGGTTGGCAAATAGGTTATGAAGTTAATTCAAACAACATGTACGATTTTATAGAAAAACAAAACCAACAAAATAAATGTATCATCGCTTCATCAAAATGGTATCCCTCAACAAGTTTTGTTGATAAAACTTGTGAAACAATTTGCAACTTGACTTTAAATAATAAAGTTGGTTTATATCAAATAAATCAGAATACACGATATTCTTTCTATGAAATCGTTTTATTTTTAAAGAAGAAATTTAATAAGAATTGGAAAGTTATTAAAGACGATAAATTTATAAGAGATGATAGAATGATCGATCCACGATGTGGGATTGAGTATTTCAATTTTGAGAAAGAAGGAAAATATGAATCTTGATAAAGTGAATGAATTTATTAAAAATTCTATAATTCAAAAAAATATCTACAGACCTTTGTATCATTTTTCACCTTCTATAGGTTGGTGCAATGATCCACATGGAATCATTTATTTTAACGATGAATACCACACATATTTTCAGTATTACCCCTTTTTAAATGAAGAATTTAAAATGCATTGGGGACATGTCACAACTAAAGATTTTGTACATTTTTCTAATCTTTCTTCTGTTATCATACCATCAGAATCATACGATAATAAAGCCTGTTGGAGTGGTTCTGTATTTGTAAAAGACGAATTGATTTATTTATATTACACCAGTGTTACAACAAACGACAAAAATGAGAATATCCAAACAATATCTTTAGCTACTTCAGCTGATGGAATCAATTTTGAAAAATACAAAAACAATCCAATCATCACTCCTAATATGTGTGAAAATATAACAAATAATATAGATTTTCGAGATCCTTGTATTTTCCAAAAAGATGGAAAATATTACATTGTAATAGGAAGCAAAAACAAAAATAATGAAGGTCTATTACTTCTTTTTGAAAGTGAAAACTTATATGACTTCAAATTTAACAAGATTCTTTTAAATGATAAAGCTCTTGGTTCAATGTATGAATGTCCGAATTTTGTTTTTGACAATGAGGATGTTTTTCTTATTGCCAGTTGCATTGATTTAAAACAAAGAAACAACGATTTTTTAAATAATGCAAGCTCAGTATGTTGTAAAATCAACAACGATTTTGTTGAAAAAGGTATTAAAATTGAATCTTTAAAAGAGATTGATCACGGATTAGAATTTTATGCTCCTAATATATACAATGATCACAAAATCATGGTTGCTTGGAATCAGATGTGGGGAAGAAATTTTTATTTGCAACAAACAGATTCTCAGTATATAAATAATTTCGTCCTTTTTAGAAATTATTTTAAAGAAAATAACTCTCTTATTTTCAAACCATTGAAAATGTATGATTCGTTCTTTAAAGTAAGAATGAATAAAGAATTATCTTTAAAAAAAGAAAAAGTAACTTTTAACAATACAAGAGTTTCAAAAATATCAATCAATCTTAAAAATCCAAAAGATAAAGCAATCGAATTCCATATTCTTAAAGATAAAAATGAATTTGTAAAATTAGATTTGGATTTTAAAAATAATCTTGCAACAATAGATCGTTCCAATAACGAAATACAGTTAAAAGGCGTTGAACAAAACTCATCATCAAATGGCACAAGATACTTAACTTTAAATAAAGGTGAGAATTATTCACTTGAAATTTACATCGACAATAGTGCAATAGAGATATTTTTAAACAATTACAAGGACTCAATATCCTTATTGAGTTTTTCAAAAGGTGACGGCTTTGAAATAATACCAAAACAAGATATCGATTTATCAATTCAAATTGCAGATTTCGATTCAGCAAAATAAATTGTCAATTTATTCTTACACGCTTTAATAAAGTAAAATTTATATTAGAACAACCACACTTTATTCAAATTTCATACCATGAAAAAGAATAAATTTTCTCTTGCAAAAATCTATTAATATTGATAACATTAATTAAGTGTCTGGTCCGTTAGCTCAGTTGGTAGAGCAACTGACTCTTAATCAGTGGGTCAAAGGTTCGAGCCCTTTACGGACCACCATTAGAGTTAAGTATAGTCGATACGAAAGTATTGGCTGTTTTTTTCATTTCTAGGGATAAATACTGCAAATATTAATGATTTTATTGGTATTTTGGCCCTAGAAATAGAAAAAGTAGAAGATATATCTATAGTAACAATAATATATATATAAAATCAAATCGTTATTATTATTAATTGTTAAACTACTACTTACTATATATAGGCATATATAAGAATATGTATTTTTTCAAGTATACCCCCACGTGATACGTGACAAACGTGACACTTTTTTATGACCATTTCTTTTTTATAAAATAAAGGATTAAAATATATTTAATTCAACCTATAGGTTGATTTTTTATCAAACGTGTTGACAATTTGACGAGTGGGGTGTATACTGTGCTTGTAATCTAAGAAATGACGTCAAAAATAATGATTACAAAAGGAGCGAAAATATGGGATACACAAAATTCGGAAAAATAGTTAGAAAAGAAATGATTGACCATGATGAAAACTTATTATCAATTGCTCAATTATTAGGCGTTACTACGTCTTTTGTTTCTGCTGTTTTAACAGGTGGTAAAAGTGTACCAGATAATTGGGTAGATGAATTATCTAAACATTATGGTCTAAAAGGCTCTAAATATGATGAGCTTTACGATGCATATTGTGAAAATAAGAAGAATATTAGAATTGATGTTGAAAATGTTCCGTTAACTCAAAAGAAGTTGGCATTACAATTTCAAAGAAAGCTTCCTGAATTAGATGAAGATGAGATTCAATCTATCTTCGATATTTTAAAGGAGGATAAGTAATGGATTATGAATCAAGATTATCTTTGAGCAGAATACAGGTAAGAGAAATATCTAAATTTGCTAGAAGGATGTTAAAAACTAAAACTGTTAAATTTCCAGTTTTAAAGGCGCTTGAAAAGTTAATAGATAAATTCCCTAATAATCTTTATTATCGTATTTTGCCCGATGATGAATTTGAGACAAATGTAATGGCAGAATTAGTTCCAGAAGGCAACGATGTTTACTGCATTAAAATACGTGAAACAGTATATGAAAAAGCAGTAAATGGTGATAGAGCTAGTCTGGGATTTATTTGCCATGAAATGTGTCATTTTATCTTGATTCATATATTTGATGCTGGCCCAGTAATGTATGTGAATGAAAGCGGGTTAGCTTATGCAAGAAGTTTTAAAGATAAAGAATTGCCACGATATAAAAGTATGGAATGGCAAGCTATGGCACTTTGTGGGGAGATAATGATCCCTTACGAAAAATGCAAAGATTATTCATTTAAACAAATTGTCAGTAGAACTTATAGTTCTGATGAACAAACTAAATATTTCTTAAGATGGGTAGTTAAACCAGAATAGTATTTATAGTAATTAAATATCTTAATTGAAATAAAAAAGACTCAAATCATTGCAGTGATTTGAGCCGTTTAGACAGCATGCTATGATGCCATCTTCAGAAAATACATTATAGCACAACTGTCTTAAAAATATCAACTCCTTTGCGAGATTTCCTCGTCAGAAAGGCAAGAAAAATTTTTAAATACAGGAGTTTACTATTATGTACAAAAATGAAAATGATGTAGTTGAAGATTCGTTCCAAGCGTTCTTGGTGGAAGGAGCGAACTTCACTGAAATTGAGGAATATCCGATAATTGAAGATTGGATGATTCCAGAAGTTCCGCCAAAAAAGATTATGCCTTTTGATAAAGCATTAAATTATCAAGGCGATTTAAGTGATGTATATGTCTGCACATATGCTAGGGATTGTACTTTTGAAAGAGTAAGAAGATACCCAAAGAAATATTTGAACTTTTTCAAAAGATGTGCTGGGCTAATAGGATTTGATTATAGCATACATTCGGATATGCCGATAGTCAAACAAAAGGCCCAAATGAACGATAATTTATCATTATCATTTTATTATGGAAAACAAGGTAATAATCTTATTCCAAATATAAGATATGGTATTGATGAATTAGCTGATGAATTCTTAAGTGCTATTCCTAAGCATACATTGATTGCAGTAGGCACACACGGATTCATTAAAGAGACATACAAAAAAGCTGAATGGTATTGTTTCTTAGAAAAAATTATAAGTGCATTAGAACCATCAGGTATCATTGCTTATGGTAAACTTAGTGGAAATATCTTTAAAGATTTTGAAGAAAAGTGTAAGTTTTATTATTATGAACCATGGATCTACTCTAATCGTAAGAAAAAAGGAGGAGATTCAGATGGCAACTAAAGGTGCAAGTTATAGATATGGAAACACTAAGGGTTCAAATCATCAAGGAAAAGCAACTGAACATATTAACTATGCTTGGGCTAAAGCTTTTAATAAAGGCGGATTAGATAGACATTTTAGAGATCATGGCAAAGAATTTGATTGTAAGACTAAAGAAGAATTTGAAGCTAAAGCTTTGAAATTTGCTAATACAGTTGATCGAGAAAATTGTAAAAGTGTTATTGATAAAAATGGCACAACGTATAAATATAATCCTAAGACCAATGTGTTGGTAGAAGTTACAAAAGATGGCTATATAGTGTCATATAGGCATTATGGTAAGAGCATATGGTATATTTCTAAGAAAGGAGAAAAGAAATGGATAAAATAAATAAAAAATTTAAACCAATGATGTGTCCTGTCTGCGATGGCATGTATTTTTCAAGGCCAAATAAAAATTCATTCGATGAAGATTTAGAAGAATATTTAAATGGTGAAGTACAATGTAGGCATTGCGGATGGATTTATGATTTGCATCAAGCTGAAAATCCTGATTCTAAAGAAGGATTCAATGAAATGTCAGTTAATGAATATAAGGAATGGTTTGATAACAAAATTAAAGAAAACCCAAACTATGATTATTTTGAAGAACATATGCCTGAACCAACGCCGCATAAATGTCCTGTTTGTGGAGAATTTGAATTTGCTGATGAATTATCATCTGATATATGCCCAGTTTGTGGTTGGGAAGATACTGGGTTTGAAGATATGCCTGATGAAAAGCCTAGTGAATATATGATGTCATTTAATGAAAGATTTTCTTGGTTTAAAGAAAAAAGAAAAAATAATCCTAAATATAGATGGGACAAGGATGATGATTAAAAAAATGACTCACTGCAAATAGATTAATTTCTAAATGTGGTGAGTCTTTTTAATTGTATTATAAAATTTGATAACACTAGTCAAGTATAAAATTAAGTAAAATTGTTTGAATTTTTTCCATAACAAAAGATTATCTAATTTACTAGACGCTTTAATTTTTCATTAATAAATCTTTCAATTAAAACAACAAGTTTAGTCAATCTACTTTCAAAATATAAGAAAATTTAGATGCTAAAGCGTAATAATAACTATCAATTAAAAAGCAAAGTGATAATATGAAATGGGATTACAAAGCTGTAAATATAGTTTATGGTTTAAAACTGGCAGTAGTATAGAAACACTTTTTCAAGAAACTCTGGAACAATATGCTAGAAATGGATGGGAGTTAGTCACATTCCAATTCTATGATGCTAAATTTATGTTAGTTTTAAAAAAATTAATTTTGGTTTTTTTTAGCAAGTTTAATTGATTAGGTAGCATTTTTTTATACCGCACATTTCAAAAAATAAAATATAAGTGTGAAAAGAAAATGAAAAAGTATGAAGATTCCTTTTGAAACAAAATCGAAGATTTGCATAACAACCAGGGAATTAGTATTACAAAATTATCAAAAGATTATCATTTTGATAAACAAACCTATTAAAATTGGTGTGTTAAAAAAAATACGCAAAATAAAGATGAATAAGATGAAATAATTTTCGATAATCTTGATGATGCTATGAAAGAAATTCTCAAATTAAGACAAACAATTAAAATTGAAAGAGAGAAGGTAAGAGTTTTAAAAAAAGTAAAGGCAATTGTTCAAGAAGATACAGACTTGCAACATTAAAAGAAATCATTAGCGACAGTTTTCTTTCAATTAGAAGTCTTTATTCCATATTTGAATACAATAGAAGAACTTTTTACAATAATTTTGAAAAGAAAAAGAAGTATCTGAAACAAGAAAAACTATCAAAGACTTAACAATTGCCGAATTAGAAGCAAGTCACAACAAATTTAATAATGTCTAAGTTAAACGTGGTTCTTCAAATTCAAATTTTTTTAAAATTATCTTCCTATATACGTAACTTTTATATTTAAGCAAAAATCTAAACAAAAACAACAATGAGACTACTAAAACAGGCACTGAAATTAAATAGATTAATATACTCATCCACATGTTGAAATTCAATGTGGTTACATCAATTCCAGAGATTTCATATGTCTTATCTTTAAGCACAACAGGTCCGACAAAAACATATATAAAAGCAATTATGATAACTCCAAGAATTATCATCAAAGACCATTTGTTAAATGGATAGGAAATTATAAACAACAATGTCCAATTAACAAACAACATACCTATGACAATCGAAGTATTAAGCCCACATGTAAGAACATCGTTTGCGTTTCCTATAACTGCAATTCCACTGAAGAAATTTGAATAATTCATCAGTAATCCCGCAACAACAACAAAGCACATTCCTATACACCCAGGGAAACTTTCAAATATCATCTTTTTATAAAAGTCCTTTTTAATCAAAGCATCGTTTGGTCTTAATGCTAGCAAAACACCAGGAACACCTATTCCACATACACTTATCAAATAAAGGTTGTTCGTTGTAAACATGGATGTGACATTCATCGTCAATCCAAGTATGTTGGTTAAAAATGTTATAAATATACTGAAGAAAGTTCTACTGAGAAACAAAGATGAACTAGCTTGAATATTATTGATGACTTGTCTTCCTTGTTTAACAACAAATGGCAGTCTGTTAAAATCGTTATCAAGCAAAGTGATGTCAGCTAAACTCTTTGCAGCTTGACTACCTTCTCCCATAGCAATTGCACAATCAGATTTTTTCAAAGCTAACAAATCGTTGACTCCATCACCTGTCATTCCAACATAACTTCCATGCTTTTTCAATTCATCAACAATAACTTCTTTCTGTTCAGGTGAAACTCTGGCAAAAATAGAATATTTTAAAGCTAGTCTTCTTGTTTCCTCTAAATCGACATTTTGTAAACTAATGCCGTTTTTATATTCCATAAATCCGACTCTTTTAGCTATCTGTTGCACAGTTTGCAAATTATCTCCAGAGATAATTTTCAAGTTCACTTCATTTTTATAAAACCATTCTAGAGTATTTTTAACATTCTTTCTCAACTCTTCCAAAATAACGATTACACTTATTAATTTTGTTTTATCATTATCTTTTTCAACAAAAAATAAAACTCGTTTGCCGCCATCTCTATACTTTGCTAATAAATTGGTAATTTCTTTATTATTTTTAAAATCAAATACATACTCAGGAGCACCTAATATGTATTCAACATTTTCAATCTTCATTTTGCTACATTTTGAAACTGAATCAAATTCACAAACTTCACTAACATTTAGATGTTCATATTCCTTATTAAAATAAATTTGTAAACTTTGCATCGTTAAATTAGCATCAGCAAAATTATGAACAAAATTATTCATGATATTTTCATAATTTCGATCTTTTGACAAATATAAAATATTCTCAACTGTCAATTTATTGGTGGTTAACGTTCCTGTTTTATCCAAACAAAGACAGTCGACTCTCGCTAAGTTCTCTATGCTGTAAAGATTATTCACCAAAGTTTTCTTTCTTGCTAAACTGATAACACCTTTTGCCAAAGCCACACTTGTGAGTAAAAACAACCCACTTGGAATCATTCCAACAACACCACCTGCTGTTTTACTAATGGCATAGGATAAAGGATTATCAAAAGCTAAAATAGGAGTATTGAAATCACCCTGTGGATGCAAAAAATAATTATTATAAAAAGCCCAAATAGCTAAAGGTATCAAAATAATCGTTATTATTTTTATCAACTTATTCAATGTTTTGAAAATAGAGGAATTGATGGATTTATGTTTTTTTGTTTTGTTTTGTAAATTTGATATATATGTTCCATCACCAACTTTTGTTGTTAACATATATCCACTTCCTTTGATAACATATGACCCTGATAACAAAAGATCTTCTTTTTTCTTATGCACATCATTGGCTTCACCAGTTAACATGCTCTCATCAACGAACACTTCACCTTGAAGCAAAACACCATCAACAACAATCTGTTGCCCGCTTTTAATAAATAATACATCGTTCAAAACAACATCTTCTTTATCAATAGATGTTTTCTTATCATTTCTTACAACTTCAATTTTAGAATCCGAAACTAATTTCAATTTTTCAATCTGCTTTTTAGCTCTTATCTCTTGAATAATTGCAATCAAAGTATTCAAAACAACAATGACAAAAAAGAATGTCTGAAAATACCTTTGGCAGATGATCAAAACAATGAAAATTGCAAAAAGTAAAATGTTGAAAAATGTAAAGACATTTCTAAAAACAATATTCAAATAATCGTGTTGTTTTTTTAATTTAGTTTTATTTGTATTGCCACTTGCAATTTGTTTATAAACTTCTTCATCAGTCAAAGATTGAACTTTATTGCTTTTATAAGTGAACTGCATCATTTACCTTTCGAGGGGCTTTTTTAGTATTAGATTCACTTGAATCAGATTCATCATTATTCTCTTCTTCTTTGCTCTCTTCTGTATTTTCTTTTTTACTTTTATCTTTCTTTTTACGTTTGAAAATGTTTCCTAAATATGGTCTATTTTTCTCGTTATTTTCTCTTTCTAAACGATTTAAATCATCTCTGAATAAACTGAAGAAATAATCCAAACCTGTAGTCAATAAAGGCAAAGCGAAGACTAAAACAAAGAACATCAACCATGCAATCTTGTTCATCGTTGTGTAATCAAAACCAACTAAGAATGAAGGCAATGTGAATGCACAAACGATTGTGGCTGCTAACATTGTGACAAATAATATCATTCGATAAATATTGAATGGAGTACATTGAATGTAAAGCATACTCAATGATACAATCAACAAACCGAAAACTTCCAATGTTCTAACGCAATTATAACCAGTTTCAACACCGCCCAACTCAAAGAATCCGTTAATATATAACAAACTGACACAACCGACCATAACCAACATCGCTATAGATCCTGGTAATGCTCTTAGAAGTGTGTTCTTCAAGAAATGACCTTTAATAAGATTCTTGTTAGGTTGTAAAGCTAAGAAGAATGATGGAATACCAATTCCAAACACTTCCATCAAAATCAAGTTGCTTGGCTGGAATGGATAACTGACCATTTTATTCGCCAAATTGATGATGATTATAAATAATGTCAAGCAAACGGTGAAGATAGTCTTCATCAAGAATAAAGATGAAGATCTTTGAACGTTATTGATAACCCTTCTACCTTCCTCAACAACTTTTGGCATACTGGCAAAATTACTATCAAGCAAGACTAAATGTGCGACATTTTTTGCTGCATCTGCACCAGCGGCCATAGCAATTGAACAATCAGAATTCTTCATGGCTAAGATATCATTGACACCATCACCAGTCATGGCAACAGTTTTACCATTTGCCTTAAGTGCTTGAACTAATGCTGCTTTTTGTTCAGGACTGACACGACCGAACACTGTGTATCTTGTTGCCAATTCCTTAGTTTCTTGAATGGAAACACCTTCCAAAGAAACACACTTATCAGCATCATTGACTCCACAGTTAGCTGCAATGTTACTAGCAGTATATGGATTATCACCGGAGATGATTTTAACGTCAACACCATTTTCATTAAACCATTTGATAGTAGCAGGAGCTTCCTTACGGATATGATCCAACAAAATAAAGATTGCAATTGGTCTTGCAGAACCATCGAAACTTCCATCTTTGATGTAAGCTTCGGATTTACAAAGCATCATAACACGATATCCAAGTTTCTGCCTTGTAGCGATCAATTTTTTAATCTCTTCATCATTACCTTTATAAACAAATTCCGGAGCACCTAATAAATATGTTCCGTTATTTTCAAATGAAACTGCTGAGAACTTTCTAGCACTTGAAAATGGGATGGTACTTATAGCACGGTATGTTGTTTTTAAAGGATAATAATTTGCTAAAGCGATACTTGTTTGATTGGATTCCTCAAAGGAAGATAAATAGCTTCCCATGATGTCTTCCATCTTTTTGCTATTATCAAAGATAACTACTTCACTAACTTTCATCGTACCATCGGTCAGTGTTCCAGTTTTATCTAAACACAGACAATTTGTACGTGCGAGCATTTCAATACAATATAACTCTTGAACTAAGGTTTTTGATTTTGACAATCTTAAAATTCCAGCCGCTAAAGCCATGGAAGTTAAAAGGAACAAACCTGCAGGAATCATACCGACCAAGCTACCAGCGGTAGATGCGATAGCAACGGCAACCTTTCCAGTTTGACCCCATATTTCAGTGACATTAGCACTGCGGTAATTTATCCAAAATAAGATAATACCGATTGGAATAATGATTATGGATATAACTTTGATAATTCCGTTCAAACTTTTAACTAACTCACTTTTCGGTTTTGAATATTTTTTTGCTTGTTGTTGCAAAGCGTTGGCATAACAAAGAGAACCGACTCTTTCAACTTGACATGTACAAGAACCAGAGACAACGAATGATCCAGCTAAAACCATATCACCGACTTTCTTTTTAACAGCTAAACTTTCACCTGTCAAAAGTGATTCATTAACTTCGATTTGACCAAATTTAACAATTGCATCAGCACCGATTTGATTACCAGTTGAAAGTAACATTATGTCATCCAAAACTAATTCTTCAGTTGGGATGTTCAACATTTCACCATCACGGATAACCTTGGCATTAGGTGCTGTAACCAATTTTAATTTATCGATTGTTTGTTTAGCTCTGACTTCTTGAATAATTCCGATGACAGTATTTGCAATAGCAATAATCATGAAAAAGCAATCTGATATCTTTCCAACAGAAAGCAAAGCGACTGCTATTGCAAGCAAAAGAATATTGAAGAATGTGAATACATTCGTATATATAATTTTCCAGTAAGTTTTAGTTCCAGAATTTGGCTGTTTATTTGTTAAATCGTCCTTAATTCTTTGTTCAACATCACTTTTCTTCAAGCCTATTTCAATTTCAGGAAGATATCTAACTGCATTTAAAAGCTTATTTTTCTCTTTGTTGGAAAGTTCCTCTTCACTTTCTTTCTTCTGTTTTTTTCTAGCGTTTTTCTCAAGTTTTCGCAAAACTTTCTCTTCCATCTCAGCTTTATTAGCTGCTAAAGAATCATCATTTGAATTGATGGTTTTATTTTTAACAGTTTTTGTTTTTGATAAACTACCTTTTTTATTCTTCTCTTTAGCCTCTTTCAAAGCTTTAGCAATGTCCTCTTTACTCATAACTTGAGTGGATTTTATTTGACTTTGCTCCTGATTTTTCAAGTTTTGTTTAACTACTTTGACCTCGTTGGTACTTTCAGCAGAATTGTTTGTTTTCTCTTCCATAATAAATCTCCTGAATCGTGTGATTATTGTTCAATTTTCACTTATTTTATTATAAACAATAAGAATATTGTTTAAGTATTATCAATAAAATAAAGCTTGTTTTTCATTTGATAATAATTGAACTTTAAATTTTGTAAAATAAATAAAGCTCAAGGTAAGGAAAATGAGAAATCTAAGAATTTGTTTTGATTCAACACTCGATAAAGATTTTATGGAAGGCGTGATTGATTCATTGAATTTCAATGGTCTTTCAAAAGAACTTTTCGTCATCTGTGGAGGTGGTAATAATTTTTATCTCACTTTGAAATTAAACAGCAAGAAAATTTATAAAGAAGAGATTGATTACTACAAATCAATACCTAACACTATCACTAAAGAAGAACCTTACTTTTTTGTTTGCTTAACTGAGATTAAAGCCAATGAAAACATCAAAAAACCTCAGTATTTTTTCTTGAATATGAAGGAGAAAAATTACTGTTTGAAACTTTTGATGGCTGGTAAATTGTACGTTGAAAATAAATCTTTGATAGGTAATTACTATTACTGCTCCCCTCGCTACACCGATATAATCGGTATGTTTCCGATGTTCTCCGATTACACAAAATTTCTTGGAATAATCGTCTGCAAAAAAGAAAATGTCAATTATATAAAAGAATTATTGAAAAATACCCCTTGTTTCATAATGCTGCTTGTTCAAGAAGATTCTACATATGAAAGTGGGGTCAAACAAGCTTCAGTTTTAGCAAAATTTATCAAATCAAACAAACTTTTAAAAAATGTGAACTCATTACAAAATACCATCGTTGAAAATTACGATTTATAGGAGATTATATGGAAACTCTTTTGAAAGATTACTTAAGTAAAATTCGTGACGAAAATTCAAACTACTTCGCTGGAAGTGCCTGTTTCTTAATCGAATACCTCGAATTATCAAAAATCAAATACATGTTCAATAATATCACATTGCCATCATTGGATAAAACAAGATATTATGTATTAAATATGATCGATGAAGATAGTAAATTATTCGATTTAACATCTTCAAATAATAAAGATAAGATGGTTGAAGATTATCAAATTGTAACATCATCAGTTGATAATATTCTAGGGCTGTATAATTCCTGCAAAGAATGTTCTACTATCATTAACAACTACCCTTATCTTTTGGAAGCTAATATCTATTTGAAATCCCTTATCAACGATTCTTTACTTGAACATCCATATGATCTTAGCGACATTTCAGTCAACATTGATTTACCTTGCTTCACAACTGATGTGACAAAATTAACAAAAAAGTATATCGCTTTAACTACCATAGCATTATTTGAAAAACTCGTAAAAAGAAAAAGAAGATTTAAAAATGTCGATAACTTACCTTTAGATGAAACACTGATATTGACTGATAAAATCTTAACTAATAGCAGTTATACAACTGAAGAACTTAACAAATTGAAAAAATATCTTTTGATAATTCAAGGAAAGATAAAATCATCTATTAAGAAAGATTATCTTCTCTGCTACAAAATCTTAAAACAAATCTTACAGGAGGAAGAATACAATGCACAATTATTTTTCTAAATTTGAAACATTGATCGATTTACAAAACTCAAAATACGCTCAAGCTTATCGTTATAAAAATAACACTTTTTACATTGAAAACAATTTCAATGAAGTTTTCACCAGATTAGAAAAGATCCTTCCTGAAGAATTTGAATTAATTAAGAAGGAACTATTCAATCAGATTGAAAAAAACAAATTAGTTGTATTTTGTATAAATGAAGAATACACTCCAATATACAGACCAGATGCAATATTTTTGACATTGATTGATTTAGCGAATAAAGTCAACGTCGATATTGAAAACAAATCTCGTGGAAGCGATTATGGCGACTAGAAAAACTTTTAAAAAAGTTACTGTTTGTATATTACTATCTTTCACTTTGCAAAGTTGTTCTCTTTTTGATAAACAAGTTTTAGTTGATATTCCGCAGGATGTTTTAAATTTACCATTAAAACAAGCCAAACAAGAAAATCTGCTTGAAAACGAATTTAATCCAACAACTGTCGATAATAAGCTGTATAACAAAATTAAGGATTCAAATGAAATCTTGGTTTTACCATATGAATATTTAGAACAAACTGCACCAATAAATTCATATTCAGCTATAAACTTTGCTTTCAATTCACAAACCGAAATATACGTTGGAGTAAAGCCGTATTTTCAAAACACATCAAACAATTTAAACTTAGATTTTAAAATTGCTACTGATGCAAATAACAATTATTATAATTCTAATTTTAAATTTGTTGAAACCGCACAGAAATTTATTGATGATAATAAATCCGATTTACTTTTAACTTATTTAATTTATGATGGTTTGAACAATTACAAAACTTTAACCAATACTAACTTAGAAGAACTATACGATTCAAATAATGATGGATATATCGATTCAATCTTCTTCACGCCTTTTTTAAATCATTTTTCAAAATCCACATTTTCTGAAACTTTGAAAAATCTTTTAACTTCTAAAACATTCACTTACACACCAACTCAAGCCGATCAAATCAAATCTGAAATAGAAGAATACACAAATAGAACTTTCGATTTCACAATCTCTACTGCCTCCTTTTCTTCGTTTTATTATTTAACTGAAGTTAATGATTTGTATAGGGTGAATGGTCTCTCCTGTTACAATCATCAATTTATCTATGAAATTGCCAGACAATTCAATATGTCGAATTTACAAGGAAACGATAAAACAAATCCGCTTGGCATGAACTTTTTATCCTCTGGGATGGTTGGAGATATCGATGCATTCAATAAAATTAAAATGGGTTTAACAACTCCCTATATTATCAACAGTGAAGGCAAGTATGAATTGAAACAAGATTCAAATTACGTATATTTAATTCCAAAAAAACTCAACTACAATATCAATTCAATTTACGATGAGTATCTTTTAATCACATATTACGATGGAATGAAAAATCCAAATATTCATAAAGACACTGGATTTTACTCAAATTATGTGCTGAATAACAAATCTGGGTTCATCGTATTTGCCTGTGACAATAGACTCCAATATTTAAAGAACAATCTTTATCAAACCTTAAATACTCAAACAGATAATTACGATCCAAACACAGAATATGTCAATGTTACTTCACAGAAAGTTGAAAATAAAAATTACTTGGTTCAAATTCTAGATGAAAATAACGACAACTCTATTCTTAAAAATGGCATAATTAAAGACTCTGATTTCTTCATTGATAGAACATCTTTGTTTGTAAATACATTCACTAATTTTACATTTTCAACTGAAATTGACTACAAATTGTACTTTCAAGAAGCAAACGAAATATTTTATTTATACTTAAAATAAAACATTAGTAAAATATATCTACCTGGAGGAAGATACTATGAAGAAAAAAATAATCAAATCTTTTTTCACTCTTGGAATATTAATTTCTGCCTGTTCAACAACAAGTTGTTCTTTTATTGCTCAAATACTTTCTGATATTTCAGCAAACAACTCATTCAGCAGCAATGATAATTCTTATGTAAAAACAACACATAACAGATCGAGTTATTCAAAAACTGGAGTTTACAATGCAAATTTACCAACCGCACCTAACTCCTATAATTTGAGTGATATAAAATACAAAGGAAATTATTTAACAAATCATGATCTTGGATTGATGAACGATTTAAATTACGCACCATCAACAGGAGACACAAGATTTTTAGTAGTTCCAGTTATTTTCAATCAATCAACCAATTATCAAGGTGATTACTCCCAAAATTTCGTCTCTAAATTGGATGATGTCTTTTTCAGTGAGACATCTATAACTGACAACTGGGAATCAGTTCATTCATTCTATGATAAATCCAGTTATGGATTATTAAATATCAATGGTGAAGTTGCAGAACCGTATTATATAAACAAATCATTTGATGAAGTTGTGCGTTCATTCAGAAATGAAAACGATGCGTACAATTATGTTTCAAGCTTAGTCAACACTATTGCTAAAAAATATAAGAGTCAAGTATCCAACTTTGATTCAAACGATGATGGTTGCTTTGATGGCATATGGTTAGTTTACAATGTCAATGATTATTACAATCAAAGAAGAGAATATTCAAACTATGATGCTGATATTCTCTGGGCCTACACATCATATAACACCGCTGACTCATTAGCTCCTATTTATGCTTGGGCAAGTTACGATTTTATGCAACACACAAGTGAATCGACATCAGGTGCAATAAAAACATATACAAAAGATGCTCACACTTTCATTCATGAAACTGGTCATATGTTAGGATTAGATGACTACTACAATTACGATTCAACAGCTGAAGCATATAACTCACCTGTTGGTGGTCAATCGATGATGGATGCCAATATCGGAGATATGGATCCACATAGTAAGTTTTTACTTGATTGGATCAATCCAAAAGTTGTAAACAGCGTTGGTCGTTTTACTTTGAAATCATTCTCTGAAACAGGTCAAACTGTCATCATTCCAAGTACAGCTGGTTTTGATAATACTGTTTTTGATGAGTATTTGATGTTGGCTGTCTATGATCCAAGTGATGAATTGCAAAAGGAAGATTCAACTTACGTTTATGAAGGTGTTTCTTTACCAACTGAAAGAGGCTTACAAGTTTTCTATGTTAACTCCAAATTAGGTTTGATCAAAGAAGCTGTTTACGGTAATGATTTGTATTACATCAATGCATCATATTTGGATTCATCTGATATTACTGACACGTTAGTTAAATCCAACAATATGGTACAAATTATCAATTCCAATTCACCAAGCTGGTCCTACAATCCACCAATTTCAAATCTTCAAGAGAATGTAAATAAACTTGAACTTATCTCAAAAGATTACAATATCCGTAGTTCATCTTACGCTCAATATTCTAATTTAAATAATGCTTATGCATATCCAAGTTATGCAAACAGCGATCTTTACCAAAAAAATGATAGTTTCATGTCTTTGAAAGTTGGTAGAAGAAAGAATGTATTCTCATTTGGTGAAATTGCCTATAGTTTCAGTGTCGTTGATGATGATGGTGAAACCATGACAATTGAAGTGACACAAGTATCTTAATAAAAAATATTAAATAATTTATTAAAATAACTCAGATTCACTGAGAGGTACCCCAAATCCTAGACATTAGGAAAGGGGTACATTTCACGACTCTGATTTTTTTATACTTCAGCAATGATATATGAATAATTATCTTTAGATTTTAACTTGAAAATATAATCTTCTAATTTTTGAGCAATATGAGATAACTTTCTATATTTGAAACATCTTCTCAAACTGGTCAATTTTACAAAATCACTCACTCCATCGGAGCAGATGAATATATATTTTAGTTTATCTTTCATCTCTTTTATATTATATACAAAACTGTGAATTTTCTCTTCGTTGAAGTGCTCATTTCCTAATGCATTGAAAATGATATTCTTGTTATATGGCATTTTCTCAATATCGCTTCTTTTTATGATATTCTTTGAGAAAAGATAATTAGCCAAACTATCGTCGTAACTTATCTGTTCGACTGGGTTATTTTCATAAACAAAATAAACTCTCGAATCACCAACGTTGAAAACATATATATAATTTTTTAAAAATAGAACACCTGCTATTGTTGTTCCTGAGAATCTGCTTTGTTCCAAATTACAAAGTTTGTTTGATATGTATTCATTGCAATTTATAATAAATTGATTGATCTCCTCCAAACTTTTGTACTTCATCATCTTTTCATAATTCATCAAGGAAAAATCACCACCGTAACTTGAAGCAAGCTCTCCATATTTTTCACCACCCATACCATCCAAAATGGCGAGATAGTTGAAATCTTCACTATAAAGAACAGTGTTTATTTCATCTTTAAATAAAAGATTATTAACAACTACACAATCTTCATTTTTGTTTCTTACAAAACCTTTCGATGTTCTAATTGTCGCTTTTTTCATAAAATTCGCTTGTCGTTCCAAACTTTGAACATCTTTAAACTATCTTTGAAGCATTGTTCTAAATCCACGTTTTCAAGTACTGCACGATCTTTAGTTATATTTTTTAAAATCATAGCTAAGATCGCATCCCCATTACCGTATTCACATTTCAATTTCTCTATTTGTTCAACATCAATTTTCTTAAATGAATTTGAAGTTGTTAAACTGTAAAAGCAAGCTTCGGCACCATTCGTTATGAAGAAATTTGTACGTTTGAGAATATTCTTATCAAAGATATTATTAAGAATATTAAGTAACTCTTGGTCATTCTTATTTTCCTTTGATAAGTCGTAGGCTTTCAAAATTTCATCCATATTAACTTTGACTAAAAATGGTGTTGTATCCTCAATTATGTCTTTCAAGCAATAATTGGTGTCGACGATCACATCGCATTTATTTTTCACATATTTACATGTTTTATAAATTAAATCTGGTTTCTCACAACTTCCTGTTAAAACCAAAATATCCTCTTTTTTAATACTGAGTTCATCTATCGATTTTTTCACAATTGAAAAATCGATTGTGAAAGGTTTTTGATTTATCTCAAAGAGAAATTTTCTATCACAATTTCTAATTTTATAATTACATCTTATATCAGTTATATCATCGATTTTGACACACTTGAAAGTTTCCTCAACTTTCTGTTTTGAATATTTATCTATCAATTTTTCCTTGTATGATAATTTGTAATTATCAAAAATCAAAGTTTTGAATTCACCATATAAATCGTATAAAACATTTGATACATTGATAGCTTTTCCACCTAAACAGACCTTTTTATCTGTGTAAATATTTGGAAACAAAGAAGATGTTGATAAATTTTGCTCACTGAGTGTTATATCAATGTCTAAACAACTGGAAAATCCAACGATGTAAATCATATATTATTCCTTACTTTCCTGTTTTAAACTTAAATGTTTAATCAAATTCACATATTTTGCAGGAATCTCATCGGTTATTAAACAAATCTTGTTGAATGATGAGAAAGTTGCACTGGAAATATTATCAAATTTATTGTGACTTGCTAATATGTAAACGGAGTAACATTTTGATATTGCCTTCATTTTTATACTGGCTTCGGATGGATCTGGCGTTGTAAAACCACTGGTTGGATGAATACCATTTGTTCCGAAAAATCCCAAACTGAAGTTGAACTTATCTAAAAAATCCAAAGCATAACCACCAATATACGCATTAGTTGTCAGTTTCAATTCACCACCAGTTACATATACTCTATGTCCTAACTCAGACAACTTAATCGCTAAGTTTGGAGAATTGGTTACAAAATAAGTATTGCTAAGTAAAGGCAAATACGGAATCATACTTGCAACAGTTGTACTAGCATCCAAATAAACGCACATGTTCGATTTTACAAGTTTACTGGCGTATCTTGCGATGGCATTTTTAATATCGATATCAGTCTCTTCTCTTTCAAAATATTCCTTATCGACACGATCGAATGTAATCTCACCAAGATATCCTCCGATACTTGTTGCACCTCCGTGAATTTTCACAAGCTTGTGCTCTTTGTTCAATCTATTAAGATCACGGCGTATCGTCGATTCAGAAATATCAAAAAACTTCGCTAGTTCTTCGACTGACGCTCTTTGATTTTTCGCTTTTTGGATGTACTCTATTATTTTTTCATCTCTGATAAAATTAATTGCCATAAACTACCCACCACAAACATTATTTTCTGTTTTATGCTCTTTAATAAATTTGATGATATTTTCAACATCAACACGAATTTGATTTAAATCTTCATTTTGAATGCTGGCTTCTTCCATCGGACAGATAACATCTTTTTTGACATAAATGTAATCAATCATGTTCTCGTATTCAACTTCAACATTGTTCTTTGTCAAAAGTTCATAACCTCTTTTTGTTATATTTGTTGCAACAACTTTTTTAATATGACCTAAGATCAAGAAAGTTGCAGCTGCACCACCAATTTCATAACAATAACAAGTGGCATTATCAAGCAATTCAAGTTTCTTATGAAAAAGAAAATTGAATGGTCTTATACCATAGGAGTTATCATTGAAAACTTCCTTACCATCAGAATCTAAAATTACACATGTTTCATCTTTTTTCAATTTCATATTACTTAACCTCTTTAAAATCATTTATGTTGTCTTTTTTACCGATGACAACGATCTTATCATTCTCACAGAACACGTACTCCGGTTCCATCTCAGTTGAAAGGACATTATTATGATCTATGGCGATGATGTTCAGATGGTACTTGCTTCTAAAATTACTATCTTTCAAACTTGTTCCAACTAAAGATTTAGGAATCAAAATCTCATTGATCTCAATATCGTTGTTCAACTCCAAAAAATCCATAACATTATGATAAATTAGTTTCTTAGCAACTCTAACTGCCATATCTCTTTCTGGATAAACAACTTCAGCTCCTAATTTTTGAAGAATATCTCCCTGTTCCTGATTGATCGCTTTTGAGATCACCCTTTTTACACCGAGATTCTTAACAGTCAAGGTTGTTAAGATACTTTTTGCAATATCTTCACCGATGCAGACAACCACGATTGAACATCTATCAATTCCGATACTTGTCAAAGTCTCAACTGATGTATCATCGCAAAGAAAAGCATTATCGGTATAATTCATCATATTCTTAACTTTCTTCTCTTCAATATCACAAACTATAACTTCAACATTGTTCAAACATAACTCAATGGCTAAAGCCATTCCAAATCTTCCAAGTCCGATAATACCTACAATTTCCTTTTCGTGTTTCATAATAACCTCCTATCCGATTGAAATACTTTCATCTAAATATCTCGCTGTTGATAAATTCTCTTTTCGTTTCCATAATGTTGCAATTGTCATAGGACCCAAACGCCCGATGAACATAACAATAATTAGTATTAATTTGCTCCCCCAATTGAAAAACGGAGTAAAACCTGTTGATAAACCAACTGTTCCAAAAGCACTAGCACATTCAAAGAAATAGTCTAGCATATCATACCTTCTCCCGCTTAATAGTTGCACACCTTCAATAGCAGTGATGGCGAAGGTTGATAATCCGATCAATATAATTCCCAAAATAACAATACCGAAGGCTTTCTTGATAATCTCATCTTTTATACTTCTTTTGAAAATCTGGTTCCTAGAGCTTGTTATTGTTGATTTAATTGAAAGCATAATAACAAAGAATGTTGTTACTTTAATACCACCACCTGTTGAACCAGGAGCTGCACCAACAAACATCAAAAAGATGATAACTAATAATGTCCCTTGCTTCATATCTCCAACAGGGAATGTTGAAAATCCAGCTGTACGGCTTGAGACAGAGAAAAACCATGAACCTAACCATGAGATATTATCCCACTCGCAAAGTTTGATTAAGAAGAACCCTAAAACCCACAATATAACACTGATCAAAAGGACAATCTTGGTGTGAAGTTTAAATTTCTTGATGTTGAATTTGCACTTGATCATATCTAAGACAACCAAAAATCCAATACCACCTAAGATGATCAATAAGCAAGTGACAATATTTAAAAATACATCATTACGATAGTCAAACAATGACTTATATCCACCAAGAATATCAAAACCTGAGTTATTAAAAGCAGCGATTGAATGGAAAAAAGCTGTTCCAAAAGCTCTATCAAGTGGCATATGTTGAGCAAAACTTATAACAGATAAGAATGCTCCGATAAGTTCGACAACCAAAGTGTAAAGAAGCACTTTTATAAAAATACTCTTCAAGTCTTTAAATGTATCAATATTCCACGCTTCTTTTAAAATAGTTGACTGCCTAACTGATAAATTTCCGTTACTAATCAAAATCAACCCGATACTGAATGTAGTGACACCCAATCCTCCAACTTGAATCAATATAGCTAATACTATTCTTCCAAAAACATTGAATGTATCATAAGCATCAGCACTTACTAGACCAGTGACACAAACCGCACTAACTGATGTAAACAAAGAGTCGATGTAACTTATCGATGCACCATCATTCAAAGAGAATGGACATATAAGCAAAACACTTCCAACGAGAATAACCAATAAAAAAGATATAGCAATAATGGCACCTGGACGTAGGAAGAACTTACGTGACTTTCCTTTATTAACACTATTTGTCATATACATTAAATTATATATAAAAATAAATATTTTTTTAAAATAGCTAGTGATTACAAAATATTTTTATATGAAAAAATACATCTTTTTTGTCTAACATTAAGTAAATTTTACTTTGAAAATTCTAATAACTTAGTTAGAAATATTATTTAACAATTTTAGTATAAAATTTTAAAATGCTTTCCAAATAAAATTATTTTAAATAAAATAAAAAAAGAGTTTGTCTATTTAACAAACTCTTTTGAATAAATATAACTTTTTCTCTACTTAGCTAATGTTCCAAGTGGATCCCATGGAAGCAACTCCACTGGTTTTTTAAGTAAGCTTTCAGCCTCAGTTTGATTTAAATAAACTTTCTTTATAACGGCTTGATAAACATAAAGATCAAAAAAGGAATCACTCATAACATAAAAACCTTTTCTACCTTTATCATCACCCCAGGAATTTTCAATTTTCCATCTAATAGGCTTCTCATCTTCATCTAGCATAACACCTGTTATAACCATAGCATGGTTCATAACTGATTCTCTGAAATTGAGTGCATCATCTTTGTTCATAGCAAAATCAACACCAAGCAAACTCTTGTAATCAAATAGTTTGTCATCCCAAATACCTTCAGTTCTTTCGCCATAATGGGAAACATCACTACCGAACCAAACAAGTTCACCTTCTTTAAGTGATTTTATGATTAGTTGTTTCAATCTTTCCATCTCAACATTCAAGTGAGTTACTGTCTTACCATTTATAACGTTTCCTAAATATTTCACAGTGTAGGTCTTGTTGAATGGTTTATCCTTTGTTGGAGCATTGACAACACTTTGATATTCATCGACCAGATCCATAACACCGTATTGTTTGGCAAATTCAACCGGTGTAATAGCATTTTCACAGACTACAACTTCACCATCTTTCGGTTTGTAAGTGAAAACAAATTTCTGTGGTGGAACACCGAACAAATTACAAAGCATAGTGTAAAATTTTGCCAAGTAAGTTTCCCTCAACTTCAAACATTCCTTTTCAGATTTTTTGTGTGTTTCACAAGCGAATTGTCTTAATGTTGCATTGATCAATTTGTCAGAGATCAAAGTTTTATTACTTTGTGCTGTTTCAAAGAAATTTTCCTTTGGCATCACACCGTATTTTCTGACCAATGAAACGAACATATCCCACTGACCACCATCGCCAACAGGTGTATTTAAAATAAAATCGAGTTCTCTATCACCGATGTCTTTATCCTTTAAATCGATCAATACATTCATCACATAATTGCATTTTTCCAATTTGTCATAAAACGACATGTAATTTTGTGATAACTCAAATTGTTCTAAATTCAACTGTTTTGCTATATGCTCTCTTAACAAATTTAAGCTTGCAAAAATCCAGCATCTTCCTGATTGCTTTTGATTGCAAACGTTCATCGTTTTAACTTCAACATTAAAATAATCTTTAGTGTGGTCAGTTTGTTCAGATACATAAACCAAATCATTTATATCTGTCTTACTTAAAGCATGACGTTTTACATCATTTGTTTTATCACTTAGATAATTTTTTCTTAAGGAAGTTAATTCCTCTTGACTGATTGCATAATTCTTCATAAAAAACCTCCAAAACAATATTAATTATATTACTTTGAAGGTGTTAAATATTTAGAATGCGTTATTATTAATAACTATATTTTCTTTGAGGTAACAAAAAATAACTTTGTTTGCTATTTATTTGAACTGTTTCATTCAAAGTGATCATGTATTCAGTTGATCCATTTTTAATAATAACGTAGTCACCAACTTTTTGCTGTGGATAATAACTAAAACTTCCATACCAGCTTTTGCCCATAGCATCACCATTAATACCTACATAATTCAAATATTCACTAAAATCCTCATAATGTGAATCTGTATAATAAACGGCATCTTTTGTATAGTCATAATTACCTACAGAATATACCAATCTTATAGCACCACGATTTTGTCCAGCTTCTGTGAAACTTTGATCGTTAACGTATAAATCCATCTCTCTATAGGTGTAGTCCGGATCTAAAAGACCTTCCTTATTTTGGAAAACAGAGCTTCCATATAACATACAATTGCTACCTAATTGTGAGACACATGTACTACGACTACTAGCACTGTAATAATTACTTGGCATCTTCTTAAAAGCTATAACATAAGCCATAACATCCTGTTTTTTAATGTAATACTGATCTTCATAAATTGTTTTGGTTGTTCCAGGAATTGTGTAACTATCAAATTGTCTTGGAATAGCTAATTTTGTAATAGTTCTATCTAAATCCTCAGTTATCGAAGATGAACTTGATGAACTTGATGAACTAATTGTACTTGTTATACTGGTTGCTGTACTATCTGAAACACTTGATGTTGAATCTAATGAAGTCGAGATTGAAGAATCCTGTGAGGAACTAGTTGAATCACTTTGAAAAAGTGAACATTGTGACAATGAAAAAGATAACATAGTAGCAAATCCTAATAAACTTAATATTTTATTCATACTTAAACTCCATTTCTCTTAGGTATAAAAATTATAGATTATTAAAGCTTAAAAAACGAAATTATAATATTATAAAACAACTTTTATTATTAATATTAAATTGTAAAATATAAAATAATATATGAAAATAGCAATATTTTATTCATTGTAATTTTGATGAAAGAATTTGACACAAAATCATAAATTCATAAACAAATTTTCATATATATTAATAATCTGTCATTTTACATAAGTAAACTTATTTAAAATTTAACATTCCTCTTTTGATATACTTTTAATTAACCGTAAAGGAGAGCGTTAATGAAAAATATTTTCAAATATTTATCCTCGTTTTTAATAGCTTCAGTGATGACAAGTTGTTCATTATTCGAAAATAATTCCTCAACATCTTCCACAACAACTTCCACAACATCTTCAACCACCACATCAAGCACAAGTCAAAATATCACATCCAGTTCACATGAAGAAACACCAACACCATCAAGTAATCCAAGAATTAAAGAATATTCTTATGTGGATGATGCAAACTACAACATTGTTGTTGCACACTCAAACTTCCAACTGAGTTCAAAACCGAATGAATTTACAGTTTATGCGGTTACTGATGTTCACGGAAAAATTGATTTCCAAGAAGAACAATATACAGGATTAGCTCAACTTGATTACAACATCAAACATGATGCTAATTACTCTTTAGAAAATTCAATATTGATAAGTTCTGGTGATATGTACCAAGGTTATGGAATTTCAAACTACTATGAAGGAATTCCGATGGTTGATGTTTTCAATATGATGGGAATGGTTTCTAATACAATTGGAAACCACGAGTTCGATTGGGGTATTGATACATTAACTTCAACAGCAAAATACAGCTTAGATAATACAGGTTTTGTCACATTAGGTAGCAACATATACAATCAAAAAACTAATCAAAAATTGGACAATGTCTATGATGCTCTTATCTATGATATGGACAATTTTAAAGTAGGTATTGTCGGAGTTATCGGTCAACTTGAAAATTCCATATCAACAAAAGCTTTGGGTGATTACAAATTCAACACAGATGTTTCTAATACAACTGCTCTAGGTACAACATTGAAAAATACCTATGACTGCGATTTGGTTGTCTTAGCTGCTCATGAATCTATCGATGCAAGCTTTATATCAACCATTTCAAATTCTATATCAAGTCCTTTTGATATCATCTTCGGTGGACATAGTCACGCATTTAACGATATGTCAACCAACAATGTTCCATATTTACAAGCTTATTGTGATTCAAATGGATATTCTGTTGCTAACTTCACATTAAATAATGGCGATTATCACATGAATGAAGGTTACAACCAATATTTAACAAGCCCTACACAAATAGCAGATTCGCTTCTTGATCAGGACATTTTAAATTACATCAATTCAATTGATAGAAGTTTTTTAAATCGTGTTCTTGCAAATATAACCTTTGATTTAAAACGCTATCCTAGATCAGACGAAGATGGAAATTTGATCCAATTTATTCTCAAAGCAATGTATAACTCCTACAAGGATTTGCATCCGGAAGATACTAACAATATCATCACAATTCACAACAACGGTGGAGTTAGAGGTGATATCTACAAAGGAGATGTTACCGTAAATGATATTTTTACAGTTTCGCCGTTTGATAATAGAGTTGTTAAAGTCGTAAAATCCGGTGATAAAGTTTACCGTCAAACCGTCAATAACTCTTCAAATTCCTACTATACCAACGGAGTTGAAGTGACAAATTCCAGAAGTACAACCTGGACAGTTATAACAATAGATTATCTAACAACAAATCAATCCTTCCCAGATCTTTATGATGCTAACAACGGTGGTGAAGATATACTTCCAAACGGCAATAGTTACTATATAAGAGACTTGTTGATAAATTATATTGACAATACATTACATAACGTTATCAAACTTTCCGATTGCTAATTTAAAAATTTCAAATAAAAAAACTTAACTTATATATTGTTTATTTGATTTGAACTATGTACTTTAAATTTCAGTAGATACTTCAAATCTCATCTGTAAGTTAAGTTTTTTATTTTAAATATTTTTAGTTATTGAATAAATCGATCAAAACTTCAACCATTTTCAAAGCTTGATCAACATCGACAAATTCATATCTTCCGTGGCAATTATAATCACCTGTTCCTAAGTTTGCACATGGTAAGCCCATGAAGCTTAGATGAGCACCAGTTGTTCCACCTCTTATAGCTTCCATCTTATACTCAAGATTCAAACGCTTGTAACTATTTATGACATTTTGTACGATATGTGGATTTTTATCTAAAGCTTCTTTCATATTTAAATAGGTCTCTTCAATTGATAATTCGACTATATCATAACCTTTGTTGTAGGTTTTGTTGATATTTTGAGCAATTTGTTTAGCATAATCGATCTTCTTATGTAATTCTTTCAAATCAAAATCGCGGATTATATATGTTAATGTTGTTAATTCCTCGTTTCCTTTGATGTCCAAAAGATGATAAAAGCCTTGTTTATGTTCAGTATGTTCAGGTCTCTGATCTTTTGGCAACTTGTTGTGGAAATCCATAGCGACATTTATAGCATTGATCATCTTATCTTTAGCAGAGCCTGGATGAATGCTAATACCTTTTACAGTGACAACCATCGAATAAGCGTTGAAGTTCTCGTTGGAAATATAAAGAATATCTCCACCATCAATTGTGTATCCGTATTTACTTACCAATTTATCTAAATCAACATGAAATGCATCTACACCAATTTCTTCATCAGTTGTAAATAATATCTCAAGTGAATGTTTAAATGTATTTCTGTCAAAGTTAGTTAGTAAATCCATGATAATAGCTATTCCAGCTTTATCATCTCCACCTAAAAGAGTCGTACCATCGGTCACAATCAAACTATGACCAAGACATCTATTCAAACTTGGAAATTCATTAGGGTTTAATGATGTTGCATCATTTAATTTGATAACTTTTCCATCGTATTTTTCAATAATACGAGGTTTAATATTAAATCCACTACATGATGGTGATGTATCCATATGTGCTAATAAACATATGCTGTTTTTCAAATCAGAATCTTGTTTTGATTTGAAAACGGCGTGAATAGTACCGAATTTGTTAGTTTCCAATATATCAGGGTTATATTTTTTCAATTGTTCAACTAAATAATGGCCCAAAACATATTGATTTTCACAACTGGCCTTGTTTTCTTGTGGTTCACCAGCAGTTGTATCAAAGCTCACATATTTTAAAAAATTGCACACAAAATTGTTTTTCATAAATACCTCTTAAATATTCTTAATTCAAAAATTTATCTTATTTTCCTTCAGCTTCAAAGAAAAGATCATAAATTGTAAAGTAATCCAAATTTGTAATTATATTATTTGAATCGTTTTTATCTACTAATGAAACAGTAATTAAAGAAGTTTCTGGTAAAAATATTTGTAAATCCTTCTTTATTTCAAAATTAGTAATACCATCTATGCTACCTTTACTACTATAGTTCACAGTAATTGAACCAGATGGATCAGTTGGGACTGAACCAAGGTCATAGATATCATACAAATCACTCTCGTATGACAATGTCATCGGCATATCGAAACTTGTGTCACCAGTTTGAACTGTCAAAGTAAAATTGGAAGATTCACTCTTAATGTAAAAATGAGCATCTTTCAAAGCATCCAAAACTTTTGCTTTTGCATAATAGTAAGTGCAATTGAGAGCATCTTCAACAGAAGTTACTGGTTCTTGAGTAAAACTACTAAAATCGATCACATCCAAAGAATCTTTGATAATATCGTACAGAGTTTTATTATTAAAAATATTTCTCTTCAGATCATCCGCAGTAATTTGTTTTACTCCTGAAGCTTGAAAACTTAAAGATTTCAATTCTTCTTTCTGTGCACCAACTCCAGAGCAAGATGTCATAAAAAATGTCAAACACATAAGGGCTTTTGCTATTTTCATCATTTAATGCCTCCTTTAATTAATTATAAAAGGAAAATAATATTTAAAAAAGCATTCTGTACATCTTCACAGAATGCTTGTTATAAAAATACAAAGAAAAACGATCGTTTTTACTTCTCTTCGTTATCACCGAAGAAAGTTCCCCTCGCCTGCTTTTTAACTTCAAAACTTGTTGAGAATGGAACTCTTGTTGTGTAACCGTTTTTAGCAGCAACAATCATCTTTGTTGGCCAAGCTTGGATATCTTTATTCCATTGATAAACAGAATCATTGTAAATGTCTCTAGCAGCAGTGATTTCTTTTTGTAAATAACTGTTTTGTTGCATAGCTTCACGGATATCAGCATGGCTTTGTAAATCTGGATATCTTTCAAAAGTCATAGCTAAACCACGATTGATGACATTGAGATCTTGAGATGTTTGATTTCTTGCCACATCAGCATCGTTATCTTTAACACCACCACGAGCTTTAGCAACTGCAATCATAACTTCCTTATCCAATTTGATACTTTTATCAACCAATTGAGCGCAGTTAGATAAAACAACAACTCTCTGCTCCAAATAATTATCGATTTGCGAGGCGTTAGCTTGTATTTTCTGTTCAAGCTGTCTTAAGTAAACTCCGGCCTTAATCTTCATAAACAAGAAAATTAAACCTGGGAAAATACCACAGATCCAAAGGATAACTTCAAAGATAGTTGATCCGATTCCAACCTTAACCGGTAATTTTTTCTCTATAACATTAACATCATTTCCATTAGGATTAACATAATCATGTAATTCGTCTAAACCATTAGCCATATTTTTTTCTCCTTACTCATATAATTATAACTTAAGTCTATTTTAAAATTATCTTTATTTCGTGTTGAGAATGTTGTTCAAGTCATTTTCTACAGCAGCACTATTAGTTGATTGTTGTGCATTAGCAACACAATCAGGATCATCGAACAAATATGAGATGAAATTTCTAGCATTTGATTCAATTTTCGAAGTGTCGGTTTGTTTTTGATTGAACATCGATTCGACAAGCTCTTCAAGTTTATAATCAATGCCTTTTTCAAATTGCTTCTCATTAACCGGATTCTGTCGGCTACACTTCAAATAAGTGGTTCTAGAAACCGGTATATATTCAATCCAACGAACCGGGACTGAGTGAACTTTACCATCTGCTCCAGTCATGGCAACATAATCTATTCTAGGTATTCCATTAAAACCATTTGCTGTGACATTAACTAAATCAAAATTATCATTCTTTGATACAAACTCTGTTTTACATATACAATCTGTATAACAACTGCTTGGAGCCAAATAATGTCTGTTGTATTGATTTGCGATGAATTCATATTCATAACTATTTAAGTTTTGTTTGTGGTCTTTTGGTTCATACTTTGTAGATGGGAATGTTGTTTGATACAAAGGAACCGATAACAAAGGTGCTAAATCAAAATAGAAATTCTCAAAATATTTACACATGTAATCAACGAAAAATGTCCTTGCTAAGGCAACTGAGTGTGAAACGAACAACTTTGGATTACAGGAATAATCGAAGTTTTGCGAATGCATAGAAGATATATAATTCAATTTGTTTCTCTTCATAAAGATGAAATCATCTCCGAATGGTTCGTGTGTTGTCAATAGATCAACCATATTCTGTTGTGCGAGTGGTGTGAACATCATTCTAAATTGCAACTCGTTATCACGGTTAGTTGCTCCAAACAAAGCTTCAAAATCTTCATTTGACATCTTTGTGAAGGACTTTCCTTCTGTAACTGCTTCTCTTGAAAGCTTATCCATCTTCTTGCTTTGTTTGTCGATGAACTTTTCTATCTGTTTTTCATTTTTTCCTTTAACACCAGAAGCATTTCTATCGAATGTTAAATCAGGAGCTCCTTCATTACCATATACAATGTAGGTTTTGTTGTAAAAATGAGGGAAAGGTTTAGCTAAAGTAGCAGTTAAAACTTGTGTTCTTGTCTCTGTTCTTGTTCCACCCCTTCCATCACTGACTCTGACTGTGTAGGTGATTGTTAAATGACCATAATATGTTCTAAGGATCATCTCCATACATTTTCTTTTTTGTAGAAGGAAAGGATTACCCATCAAATCACCGTAGACTAAATTAACAACCGATTCTGTTTCATCGTTATTCTCCAGTAATCCATAGCGTTCGTTGAAACAACAAAAATCTTCATATGTAAATTGTGGTTTTAATGTGATAATTGGAGTTGTTAACTTAATAAGACGATGGATCATATCCCAGGTGTATAAACTGTTCAATGGTTCCATTTGGTTTAAGCAATTCTGATAGACTTGATTTGTTTTTTGAACCAAATTATCATAATTTGATTTCAACTTCTTACTTCTTTTTTTCAATACAGTGAATAGTAGAATCAATATAACTCCACTGCAAATTAAACTAACTATTCCACCTATCACACAATTCAAACTTGAATTATCGTTGACTTCCATCTTTTCAGATACTGTTGGGATAAAAGCTACAAGTAAATATATACCAACAGCTATACCAGCTAACATCAACATAGTTAAAAAAATAATCAGAATCTTGTTCCAAAAAACCTTCTTTCTCGCTTTTTCCTTCTCTGAATTCAACTTATCATATTTTTGAACTAAGATTTTATTTTCATTTTCATCAACTTTGGATAACTTAAGCAAATTATTGAAAAAATTTAATGCGTTTTCTTTAAATTTATCTTTTAGATGTTTTTCATACATCTCTCTTGGTTCGAAAATCATCTGTTCCATATTGAATTAATCCTTTATATCTAAATATTATAAAAAAATAAAAATATTCAATTTAACATTTATTAAATCTTTTAAATATACAATTTTTGCCCAATGTATATATATTCAAAATTAGATCAATTTACAATATTAGCAATTTTAATTTATATATAAAAAATGTTTTGTATAAATTACTAATCTAGAAAGTTTTTTATCAATAATTTAAAATAATTCAACAGGTTATTGATATGAACGAACTTAAATTATTGATATGTAGTGATATTCACGGGAATTACGAAAAATTAAAAAAATTGATCAATTGTTACTTCACGAAAGTTAATTTTGATTATTTGATCATTCTTGGTGATTTATATTATTCTGGAGCAAGGAATATTCCCCCTCAAAATTACAGTCCAAAACAGTGTGTTGAATTATTAAATTCATTCAGCGACAAAATAATCTGTGTTAAAGGAAATTGTGAAGCTGAGGTCGATCAAATGGTTTCCAATTTTAAAATTAAACCTTATGTAAAAAGAAAATTTTTAAATAAAGTCTTCTTTTTTGAACATGGACATAAAGAATATTACAAAAAACAAATTGATAATTTAGATTACATATTTTTCGGTCATTCACATATTAAAAGATTTGAGAAAATTAATAATGCATATATAATCAACCCAGGAAGTGTCGGACTACCAAAAGACAATAGTGCATCTTTCTGCGTTGTTAGATTAACAAACGATGATGTTGATATAAAATTAGTTGACTTATAATTATGGGGAAAGTTTCAAAAATTAAAACAATCCGCGTCAACGAAGGTCTTTCCAAAAAGGAGATGTCTAAGTTGACAAAGATTCCGTATAAAAGATACAAATTAATAGAAAAAGACCAATCTTTAGCAACTAAAGATGAGCTTTTTGTTATCGCACATTACTTGGACATCCCAAAAACTGTTTTTGGTTTGGATATTGACTATCGTCCACGTACGAGAATGGATGACTTTATTCCAGATAAAAACCATCAATTTCAGTTTCAAAATCCAACTTTAGATACATACAAAAATTTCGACATAAATGTGCAAATTAAAAACACAAATTCCTTTTTCTTAATCAATATTTTGTTCACAATCTTGGATTTACTATTCTCTTTCTTAGTTATTTGGCTATTTTATAATCGATTGACCTACAACATTAATTTTTCAAATTTTGATAACTTCTCTTTTATATTCAATCAGTTTATCAACGAGGAAGCTTATTATGTTTTAAGTACTTCTTTTGCTCTGTCTTTGGTAGTATTTTTCCTATGTTTAGCTGAAACTTTCAACTTTAAAATAAGAACGAACATATTAACAAAAATTTTATCAAACGCTCTTCCATCATTGATGTTTATTTTTATGTTAGCAAGCGTTCTTGTTTTAATTGAAAAATATAAAAATGAAAGTCTCGATTACTTCGATTACACAGTAATCGTGATAATTTCTGTTGTCATAATTCTCCCCTTGTTTGTCACCTATAGAAAAGTGCAATTCTACAAATCAGAGCAAATAATATTCAAAAACAAGCGTTACAATTAATTTACCTTATTATCTTCAACGGAATTTTTCGCTTTAAAATTGTTATAAGGTAAAACTCTCATCAAATTTAACATCATAGGAATTTTTTCTAAACTACAAAATTCCTCATGACATCTTCGTATAAGCTCATTTAAAGTGGAAATATTCTCGTCAAATAAAAAATCATTATTGGCACCATAAACAAAAACATACAATTTATCATGTGAAAAATAAAACATGAAAGTTCCCATGATAGATTCACATATAGTATTGATGTTCTCGACAAATTTTTTACTGACAATCAAAGATATATCCTCGCCTTTAGTAACATAGGTGTCAAAAACATGATAATATTCCGCCATCCTTCTTGGTGACTTTTCTTCAAATGTATCCGGAATTTGCAAATAATCGAAACTCTTCTCTTTTACGATCACTTCAAAATCCAATTTGAGATTTCCAAAATACTCATAAGTCAATATCACACCTTCGAATTTATCATAGTAATCTTTAACTTTCTTCGAATAACATACAACGTCAGCACATTCAAAATTAACATTGTTATGCTTACCGACAATGTAGTCTTCCTGAATGAATTTTTCGATAGTTTTATTCTTGAAAAGATCGAGCTTTTCAATAGGATTCTCTTTGTAACCACCTAATGGATCATACTGAACTTCCCCATCAAAAAGGCATCTTAAAACATAATCAGCACAATACAAACGGAATTGTTCAGACTTCAAGAGTTGATTACCTAACTTTGATCTCTTGCTTTTATAAATTGCATTCAATATTTCAAATGTTATTCCAAAAAAAGCAAATAAACACGTCAAAGTGAGAAATACAATAAAATCGATTTTTTTTGTATCGATGGTGTTGTTCTTTTGCAACTGTGACAAAATAGCATAAGTTATGCCTGCAACAACAGCAAATCCGAAAAACACATAAGTTAAATATTTGCAAACATTGCTGAAAGTTTTCAAATTATCAAGTCTCGGTTCTAACTTTCTTGTTTCCATATCGAATGTTTTTTTGAAATAAGGATCATCGTAAAATTTGTCCACATTGTAATTTGGATTGATGAATGTTTTATCAATAACTTTCATAGAGTAAGTATCCTCGCTTTTTATAATTTTACTAAAACAAAAATTTATCAAAAAGAAAAAGCGAGTTAAACTCGCTTTGTATGATATATATATAATAACTAAGCTAAGAATTATTTAACTAATTCAATTGCAGTGATATAGAATCTACACTTGCTTGCTTGACCTGCAGCAACAGTGATTGTTTGTGAGGCTTCAGAAAGGTCATATGTTAAAACTGTACTTTCTGTTGTTGTTGCATCAGTAGCTTCTAAAATTGTACCATTGACAGAAACCTTAACAGCATCTCCAGTGTTATAACGAATAACAGTTACTTTAACTTGAGTAACAGCTTCACTTAAGTTAAATGTAACAGTACCTGCTACACTGGAAGAACTGAACTTCAAACCATAACCTGCTTTACCAGCATAAACTTTTAATAATGAAGAAACACTTTTTACTAAACCACCGGTATTGGAAATAAGAGTATCAAATGCTGAAAGTGCAATATCGTTTGTTGCATCAGAACCAGTTGTACTAAGTGTTGTCAAATCTAAGGTAACGCTGGTTTGTTCAACCAGTTGTTCATATGTAACACCTTCACCAACTGTAACTGTGTAAACATCTCTATTCTCACCTGCATCGTTTGCCCATTTAACAGATAATGTTATTGTAGCAGGAGCTGCTAATTCTTCATAAGTGGCAATCGCAAAGGTGGTTGTTGTACCTTCAGTTGAAGCTGTAACAGTACAATTGTTATCAGCAGTTGCAGTAATTTCATCTGTAACTGTTAAATTTGTAGGATTTGTGACAGCAATATTGAAGATAAATTCTCTCTTTTCATTAGCCTTAACTTCACCACCAGTAATGGAAATTGTCTTACCTTCTACTGTATGAGTTAATTCACCAGCTAATGTTGATGCAGAAACAGCAGTACCGGAGTAGTTTTGTCTTTCAACAAGAGTAACTTCAATTTGATCAGGATCATAAACATAGTATTTACTTCCTGTGGTGATGACACCTAATTTGATGGTAACTTTATCACCTTCAACACAGTTTGTAAATTTGTTGTAGACTGATTCAACAGTTGCACCTCTAGAAAGAATAGCCAAATCTGTTTCGTTATATCTTAAATTAATTGTAATTGAATTTGTTTTATCACCAGTAACGCTGACAAATTCAGCATCTGTAACTTTGATACCAAGACCCGCGTTAGCTGCAATAACTTCTGAAGTAAGTGAACTCAATTCAAATGGTGTAGCTACAACAGTTGCAACTTCCTCAACTTTCATAATATCAACTTCGATAGAACCGTTAATATCTGAAGCATCTTTCTTACCACCATAAATAGAATAAGTTTTACCAACTTCTACTGTTTCAGTTGTTAATAAATTACAGTTTGTAACACGGTATCCGTAATTACCATCTTGAACATATAAATTGTAGTTTGAACCAGATGAGAATCTTTCAATTGCAACGACTGTTCCTTGAATGTGTGCTTGACCATCAGCTGCAACAGCTTCCCATTCTGCTCTTCTTTGATCTGGTGTAGCCTCTTCAGTTGTTGTTGAACTTGTTGTTGATGAATCTGGTACTACTGTAGAAACCGTCGAATCAGATGAAACATCATTAGTTGGATTACATGAAGCAAGACCTGTTGATAATAAACCCAATGCAAGTAAGCCTGCTAAGAATTTTTTACCTTTTGCCATATTATTTTCGCAGTAGGGAACTGCAATTTCTCCTTGTTGTCTCCCTATTTAGTTAGTTCAAAAGAATCTAACATTTATAGTTTAATTCTTTTTTATAGTTTTTTAAACCCTTTCACAAAATAACTTATTCTTTTTATTTTCATTTTCTTTCAAAATGTAAAAACATAAATAAATAGGAATTTTTTCATATAATTTTAATGTAGTATGAAAAACAAAAAAGACAAAACTTTGAAAGTATTAACAAAAAAAGGACAGAAGATTTTTCTCATTATTGGGTTATTTTGTTTAAAAATTTTTATCTTCTGTCTTAGTTTTATTTTGATGGTTTTATTTGGAGCCATAGATTTTTCTTCAACTTTAGGTAATCAACTTGGAATTTATATTCCACTTGGTATATTGATTTTAGATTTCATAGCCTTTATCATTTCAAGTATAGTGATAAAAATAAAATGCTCTGAAACTATCGACTAAATCATATTTATTTCCAAATCGGACATCTCGTAAATTTTATTCTGTTTTAATGACTTTTTAACATCGATGAATCTTTGGTTTGAACTTCCTTTAAAAAGCAAACTAAGATCCATCTTTTCATATATAAATTT
The DNA here is from genome assembly GCA_944332485.1 of uncultured Bacilli bacterium. Classification (GTDB taxonomy): domain Bacteria; phylum Bacillota_I; class Bacilli_A; order RFN20; family CAG-288; genus CAJMBK01. The sequence goes on from CALVKB010000002.1 coordinate 45,298, forward strand.
TCCATCCACTAAATAATCGATGTAATTTAAAATTTCGTTAAAATTACTTTTGACATCTTCAAAATCGTAACCGGTGTACAAAATGATATCCAAATTTGAAAATTTCTCTTTTATCATTTTACAAACAGACAATGCATCTTCGTATTGATCTAGTGGATCTCCACCAGTTAAAGTTACTCCGTCAATATGTTTGTCTTTTCTAATTAGTTCTTCTATTTTTTCAATGCTGTATTCTTTACCTTTTTCAAAATCCCAGGAGTTTGGATTATGACATTTGAAACAATGATGTGAACATCCTTGAAAAAAGATCGCTAATCTTATTCCAGGACCATCCACAATACTCTCATCTACAATTCCGTATAGTCTCATATTTATTAATCATCAAGATTAATCGTGTGTTTTACCCTTGCTTTCTCCTCAGCTTTTTTAGCGTTGTTAAATCTATCAAGTGTTCCAACTAAATAACCTGTGATTCTCCTAATTCTTTCAAATTTACTCTGCTCTGTTTCTTTTCTGTGGCATTTTGGACATTCATTGTCGATGATTCCGTTATAACCACATTCCGGATCTCTATCAACTGGATGGTTGATTGCACCATAACCAACACCAGCATCATGCATATGTCTGACAACTTTCTCATATGCTTTTATATTTTTAGCTGTATCACCATCCATCTCGATGTATGTGATGTGACCGGCTAATGTGTATTTATGATATTCTGACTCAATATCAATTTTATCGAACATTGAAATAGGGTAATAAACAGGAACATGCATTGAATTTGTATAGAATTCCTTGTCAGTAACACCTTCGATAATTCCGTATTTCTTCTTATCAAGTTTGATGAATCTTCCGGAAAGTCCTTCAGCGGGTGTAGCAATAATTCCAAAGTTGAGATTGTGCTTTTTAGTTTCTTTATCAGCACGATCTTTCATAAATTTAACAATCTTCAAACCTAATTCCTGAGCTTCTTTTGATTCACCGTGGTGTTTTCCAATCAAAGCAACCAAAGCTTCAGCTAAACCGATAAAACCATAAGTCAAAGTACCATGTTTGATAACTTCTTTAATCTCATCGTCAGCTTTCAATTTATCAGAATCAATCCACACACCATTACCCATCAAAAATGGCATATTTTTAGCTTTTCTGTGAGCTTGAACATCAAATCTATCCAACAATTGTTTGGTCACCAAAGTCATTGTATCATCGAGCTTTTTGAAGAACAAATCAACATCGTGATGTGATTCTATGGCTAATCTTGGCAAATTAATCGAAGTAAAAGAGAGATTTCCTCTACCAGAAGTTACTGCTTTATTTGGATCGTAATGGTTTTCAAAAACTCTTGTACGGCAACCCATATATGCGACTTCATGTTCATAATCACCATATTTCCACTCTTTTCTTGCGTTGAATGGAGCATCTAAGAATGAGAAGTTAGGGAATAAACGTTTGGATGAGCAAACCATCGATTCGATAAGTAAATCGTAGTTTGGATCTTCTTTGTTATAAGAGATTCCTTCTTTCACTTTGAAAATTTGAATTGGGAAAATAGGTGTTTCACCATCTCCTAAACCAGCTTCTGTAGCTCTTAATAACTGTTTGACAACCAAACGGCCTTCATTTGATGTATCTGTACCATAGTTCAAAGATGAGAATGGAACTTGAGCACCAGCTCTGGAGTGCATTGTATTCAAATTATGAATCAAAGCTTCCATAGCTTGATATGTTGCATCAACAATATCTTTGTTTGAATCTTTGATAATAGCCTTTTTACCTTTCTCCCAGGAAATTTCTGGAATTTCTTTTTCGAGTAACTTAAATGTTCTCTCTATAGATTCATCATTCAAATAACGAGGTTCTTCATCTTTAGATATGAGATCTTTGAAGATCTTTTTAAGTTTCTCTTCATAAGAATTTTCACCATCGGTTTCAAAATCAGCATATTTTATACAGTTGTTTCTGAATATTTTATTGAATGATTTGATAACACCTGGAGCCATAGCAAAATCGAAGTTTGGAATAGCTTGTCCGCCGTGCATATCATTCTGATTGGCTTGGATAGCTATACAAGCTAAGGCGGCGTATGTTCTTATATCATTTGGTTCACGGATGAATCCATGACCGGTTGAAAATCCGTTTTTGAACAATTTTAAAAGATCGATTTGACAGCATGTCAAAGTCAAGGAATAAAAGTCCAAATCATGAATATGAATATCACCTTCTATATGTGCTTTAGCGATGTCTTTATCAATCATATTATTAAGATAGAAATCTTTTGCGGTCTCAGAACCATATTTGAGCATAGTACCCATTGGGGCATCACCATCAACATTCGCATTTTCCCTTTTATCATCGTTGACTTTACTATCTTGGAATGTGATGTTTTTAATAGAAGTCATCAAACGCGATTTAGCTTCACGAATTTGATTTCTTTGAGCACGATATGAGATATATTCCCTTGCTGTTTTACTGTAATCTAAATCTATTAAAACTTCCTCAACGATATCCTGAACTTGCTCAACAGTTGGTAAGTTTTCCTTATTATCATATTTAGCATTAATTCTTTTTACAACTTCATCGGTTACTTTTCCAATGGAAATGTCCTCCTGTGTAACTTCACAAGCTTTTTCAATGGCGGCCATTATTTTAGAAGAATCAAATTTGACAATTCTGCCGTCTCTTTTAACAATTTTCTTGATCATTTTAAATACCCTCACTCTTTAAAATTTTTATTGCTTCTAACTTAGTTGCAAAAAATTAATGTAAAAAAATTATATTCACTCTACCACTATGTTTCAACAAGAAAACACCTATTAAAAAACAATTAGTAAACGAGTTTAAAGTTGGTAATTTTTATCTAACTTGTCAAATAAGATTTTTATTTTTTAAAGCTGTAAAAATCTCTGTCAAAATTTTTTTAAAAAATTTTTTAAAAAGGAAATTTGAAAGCATGAAAATTAAGGTTTAAAAATTAATGTTGTGACAACTTTATAAATTAAACTAAAATTGTTAAAAGTTTTTAATAAAAATAAAAAGCCACTTTTGTGGCTTTTGTTTTACAAATATCAATTTTTTATTTAATTAATCTAATTTTTTAGCACAACCAGGAGTGTAGGTTCTTGTGAAAAGACCATCACGATTACAATAGGCGTACATCTTGTCGATCTTCTCATCTTTCGACAATGAAAAATCAGCTACAGGTTCTTTTAATCCACCGATTTGAATTACATGCAAACCGAAGTTTGTTTGAACAGCGATCCAATCGATGTAATGGAAGTTAATTGTTGGATGATTTTCAACAACTATTCTCCATTGATTCATAGTTTTGTGATAAACTTCAATCTTATGTTTATCATCGATGTTATCCTCTTGTTCAATCTCATGCATAACATGATTGTTTGATTTTAATTTACTGTCATAGTTAGACAATTTGATAACTACATCTTTACCATCATCGGATTTGTAAAAATGTACCTTTTCATTTTCTCTCATAAATTTATCCTCTCTTCACTTTTATTTTAATTTATAAAAATTATACAAATCAATTATTTTTAGTTTTGATAATATCTAACTGGTGTTATCAATTGCAGATTGCTCTCATCGCTTGAGACAACTCTGAACATTCTAACTTCACCGGAGAACAAGATTGTAATATCATCACTTGTATGAGCTTTACAAGCATCTTTGACAAAATCTGCGTTGAAGTAGATTGTGAACTTATCACCTTCGAATTCGCAGTTATCCAATCTTTCAACAGAATAACCATAAGATGGACTTCTTGATGAGATTTCGACCTTACTACCATCATAGACTAATTTTGCATTCTTAATGATACTTTTATCATCACCGGAAACTATACAAACTCTATCTAAAATATCGACAAGTTCCTTTGAGGAACATTTAAGTTTATATGGGTAAACACTAGGTAAGATTTTTTCTGCTTCTGGGAATTCACCTGGAATTGTCTTTGCACTAATTGTGACAGAACCAACAGTGAAGCTAACTTTATCAGCACCAACACGGATTCTAACAACTGGAAGATGTTCCAATTTGTTTATAACTGATAAAACTTTCAATGAGCAGTTGAAAGAGACCATGACATTGCTTTGTAAAGGTAATGTTTTTCTAGCTAATCTGCAGGTGTCAGAAGCTGTGAAGGAAATCTTATGATCAAAACATTTGATGTTGATTCCTAAAAACATATCTCTGTTACTTTTTTGTGCAACAGCAAAGTAAGTTGCATCATACAATGTCTTGAAGTCTTCTGGAGAAAGTTCAATCTCTTCACCAACATGTGTACCAAGTTCAATATCAGGATATTCATTGCCAGGTTTGGTGTTGATATTGTAAGTTGTTCTATCATCGGATATTGTCAATAAAGAGGAATCCACTTGCTCAAGAGTTATCACTTCACCTGCAACTTTGGCAATAATCTCACGTGATAATTTAGCAGGAAGTTGAATGGAACCTTCTTGAGAATCTAAAATAACTTCATTACCATCGGTATCTTTGTTGAATTGATTAACTTTGATTGTTATTTTTCCATCAGAAGCAAGGATGTTGCATCCTTCATCTGTAATTGTTAATAAAAAGTTTAAAAAACAAGCTTCAGTAGATTTACTAGGGATTGCATCCATAGCGATGTTTAACATTTTTAATAATGATTGTTTTTTAATTACTAATTTCATTTTATATACCTCATATAACTTAAATTATTATATCAATAATAAGTGCAATTCTTGTGGGAATGAATTTAAAAGTGAACTGATTTTTCAGAAACTGAAAGTTTAATTTAAATTATTTTTAATCTTTAAATTTTATATTCATTATTATGTTTTAATTTTCTGTTAATAACTCAAAAAAATGAATATATAAAGAAAAAAGGTTGTTTTGGTTGTTAGTAAATTGTTGATAATCGATATAAATTTGTTAGTAAGTCTGTTAGTAAGTTGAGTTACTAACAACTTGAAAAGGGTGAAAATTAGCTTAAAAAAGAAACTTGAAAAATTTATAAGAAAAAAATGATGAAAAAATTGTAAAAAGCACTCCGTGAAATAATCAACTTTTATTTCACGATGAAAATAATTAAAAAACGAAGAAACAACTTAAAAATACTAACACGTTGCAAGTTAGTAACATGATTTACTAACAACAATAAATATATAAAAATTCAAAATATTAAAAAAAAGTATCATTTTTGGATTTTTTATCAACAATTTATTCACATGAAATAAATTCGAAGTTACAAACAAATTACCAACATGTTAGTAACTTTTAAAAAATTCGATAACACCTTTAAAATTCTTTAAAATAAATGCTTTTTTCAAATTTCAATTGTTAGTAACTTGTTGATAACTTGTTAGTAAGTGAAAAAACGATTGATAAATGATTTTTAATAGGTGAAAAAAGCACTATTTATATCGAAAAAACACGTTAGTTTTAATGTTATAATTTAGAAGAAATAAGAGGTTATATATGGAAGAAGAAATCAACTCATTGGATCTTATTTGGGAAAATGTAACAAATCACTTGCAGGAAATTTTCGGACGTCCATCATACGAAGCATATATTGAAAATATATGCCATCTTATGAAAATTGAGAAAAACAACGCCTATGTTGTTTGTGATCAAAAAGTTTCACTTAAGATTCTCTCTCAGGATAGTCAGCTTGATAAATTCAAAAAAGCATTTGAGGAAGCAACTGGAACAAATTACAACGTTTTATTTTATTCTCAAAAAGATTACGTCAATTTAGACAAAAAGAAAGAGAAGAAAGAAACAAGCAAACCGGATCTTTTTGATCAGTACATCATCAGCCCAAAAGATACTTTTGATACTTTCGTGGTTGGTCAATCGAATAAACAAGCTTATTTAGCTTGTAATTTGCTTTGCGAAGATAAAGTTACATTTAACCAATTATTCATATATGCCGATTCTGGATTAGGAAAAACACACTTACTTTCCGCAATTTACAATAAATATAGGGAAGTTCATCCTGATAAGAAGATTAAATACGTTTGTATTAATGATTTTATAGAATTGTACATACGATACGTCAGAGAGGAACAGAATAAAACAGGTGATGCAAAAGTAAGTGATATAAAAGATTATTTTGTTGATTTGGATTGTGTTTTATTCGATGATATTCAATTTTTAACTGCTAAAAGAAAAACCCAAGAAGTTTTCTTCGATATATTTAACAAATTGCAGATGAGAAATGTCATAGTTGTTATGACATCAGATTGCTCACCGGATCATATTCAAGATTTAGATAAAAGATTAGTATCAAGATTTTCCTCTGGTTTATCCTGTTTTATCAAGATTCCAGAAAGATCTACAATGATCGATATTCTCAAAAAGAAGATTGAACTTAACGGATTAGATATAAACATGTTTCCAGATGAAGTTTTGGATTACATCGCTTCTAAAAATTCCAACAACGTCAGATTGTTGGAAGGTGCTTTGAATAGACTATTATTCTTATTAGCTTTACATAAGGATGTAGATAAAGTTGATATGAAATTTGTCCGTATGGCTTTTGAAGATAACCGAAGTTACTCCAAAGAGCTTGATCAAGATCATGTTTTGGATGTTGAGGATATCATCTCCGAAGTTGCAAATCAGTTCAATTTGACAATAGGGCAACTTAAATCGAAAGTTAGAACCTCACAGATTTCTTACGCACGACAAATCGCTATGTATTTATGCCGAGATCTTTTAAATGAAAGTTTGAACGATATAGGAAGAGTTTTTGGAAAAGACCATTCCACCGTTTTGGATGCTTGTAAAAAGATAACAAAAAGGATGGAAGAAGATGTCAATTTGAAAAAGACAATCAAGAAGTTGAAGGATAAATTGAAAAAATAATGTTTGAAGTTATAAAAGATATTTATATAGGAAATGAGGATGACTTTTATAACTGTGCGAAATACGATGATAGTTTCAATGTAATTCATGCTAAAAGTGAACCATATTTTGTCCAAGGTTTAAGTTATCTTTCTCAAAATCCAACATTATTGAAAAAACTTTACGGACACAGATATTTGTACTGCAGAGGGGAACTATGTTTAGATTTCCCTTCACCCTTTTATTATGATGATAAAACTCATCTGATGTTTGATGAAGCTTGTGAATATATAAAAAGAACTTTAAGCCAAAACAAAAAGATTTTGATACATTGTGCAAATGGGTTTCAAAGAAGCCCAGCGGTACTTTTTTATTACTTTTTAAAAACAGGTTATATTAAAAATGATGACTTCTCAACAGCTTTGAATAAATTTTATGTTCTCTATCCTAGCTTCACTCCAACAAGAACAATGTTAGAATTTTTTCAAAATGAATTTTTTAAAAAATGAAAATTTAATAAAATAATTAAGTTGATTGAAAAAAGTATGAATAGAATTAAAATTATGAATATTGTCAAACGATTGACCTTCATTTACAAAAAAGACTCTTAGCTATATAAATTTTTAGCTTTGAAAAATTTAATGAAAGGAAAATTAGAATATGGATTATATGATTGAAAGCTTAAAAGCTATGAAACAAAGAATGTCAGATATCGATGAACAATTGATGACAAATAAAGATCATCACGGAAACGAATTGGATCCTGAAGATTATAAAAAATTGACTATTGAAAGAAGTTCTTTAGAGGAGCCTATGGAACTTTACAAGCAATATGAACAACTTGAACAAGATTTGGAAAGTGCAAAGGAACTTTCAAAAGAACAAGATAAAGAACTTAAAGAATTCGCATTAAGTGAGATTAATAGAATTGAAAAGGAATTACCTGAACTTTACTCAAAATTGCAGATAGCTTTATTACCAAAAGATGCTAACGATGATAAAAATGTCATTATGGAAATCAAAGGAGCTGTCGGTGGTGAGGAAGCCTGTATATTCGCTGGAGATCTTTTCAGAATGTATTCAAAATATGCTGATAAAAAAGGTTGGAAAATTCAGATGATTGATGAACAACCGACAAGTCTAGGTGGTTTTTCAAATGTCTCATTTATGATAAAAGGGAAAGGCGTGTATTCACGTTTAAAATTTGAATCCGGCTCTCACAGGGTTCAAAGAGTTCCGGCTACTGAAGCAAGTGGAAGAATTCACACTTCAACATCCACAGTTTTAGTTATGCCAGAGACAAAGGAAATCGATATTGTTATAAATCCTGCTGATTTGGAAATTGACACCTATAGAAGCTCTGGTGCTGGTGGTCAAAATGTCAATAAAACAGAATCTGCTGTACGTATAACACATAAGCCAACAGGTATTGTGGCAGCTTGCCAAGTTGAAAGATCACAAATGCAAAACAAAGAGATCGCTATGAATTTATTGAAAGCTCGTTTACAAGCAAAATATGATGAAGAGAGAAATCAACAAATAACATCTGAACGTCGTCTGAAAGTCGGTACTGGTGAAAGAAGTGAGAAAATTAGAACATATAACTATCCTCAAAATCGTGTTACCGACCATAGAATAGGATTCTCAGTTTTAAAATTGGATAGAGTGATGGATGGTGATTTGGACGATATTTTAGATGCTTTGAAAGATGCAAACCAAGCTGACTTGATCAAAGCTTCTATGGAGAAATGAATTGATGACTTTGAAAAACTTCATCAATAAAATGAAAGAATATAATGTTGAAGTTTGTGATCAATATTTTCTTATTGAGAAAATCTTCAACATTAAAAAAGAAGACATATTTTTAAAAAGTGATATTGAATTAGATGAAGTTTTAGTTGATAAGATAATTTCAGATATTGCAAAAGAAAAACCAATTCCATATATAACAAAAGAAGTTGTTTTCTACAATAACACTATATTTTTAGATGAAAATTGTCTCATACCAAGAGTGGAAACTGAAGAGTTAGTTGATATTGTTGTAAAAGATAATTTATGTAATAAAGAAAAGAGTCTAAAAATTTTAGATCTGTGTTCAGGGTCTGGTTGTATCGGCATAAGTTTGGCAAAACTTTTTAAAAACTTTTCAGTGACTTTAGTTGATATACAACAAGAGTGCTTAGACATCTCAAAAAGATCAGCAAAGTTCAACAAAGTGAATAATGTAGAATTTTTAAAATCTGATTTTTTGTTAGATATTTATCAGTCTTTCGATATTATTGTTTGTAATCCTCCTTATATTAAGGAAGATACAAAAATTATCACAAAATATGAAAACCCATTATGTCTTTTCTCTGGAAAAGATGGATTAGATAGTTTTAAAAAAATATTTTCTGAATTAGATAGATGCACAAATAAAAAAGCGAAGGTATATTTTGAATGTGAAGCTAGCAACATGGATAATTTAATAGTTTTATATAAAAACACTATTCAAGATATTTTCGCTTACAAAATTTTAAAGGACATGTCTGGAAAACAACGTTTCCTATTTTTAGAAAAAATATAAATTAATCGCAATTTTGTACAAGTTCGTACATCATATTTTTCTTATCAGGATACATTTTAAGCAAGATATTCACGATAGATTTATTTGATAATTTCTCTTTTTTCATTTGAGATATTATCTCTTTTAATTTTAATAGATCCATTTCATCAAACTCGTTTTTATTACCTTCAATAACAACCACACACTCACCTTTGATAAAACTAAGATCGTTATCTTTTAATTCTTTGTTAGTACCTCTTATATATTCTTCATGAATTTTTGTTAATTCACGACAAACACAGATATTTCTTTCACCAAGTGCATCAAAAGAAGCAGTGATAAATTCTTTTATATTTAATGCTGTAGCGAAGAATATCAAAGTTTCTTTATTTTTTCTATATTGAGAAATTTGGGATACCATCTGAGAATATTTTTTAGAAATAAAACCTATGAAAGTGAATCTAGATGTATCAAATCCTGACATTATCAAAGCAGAGATGGAACTTGTTGGGCCAGGTATAAAGGACACCGGAATATTTCTTTGAATGGCTTGCTGAATTAAAATGGAACCAGGATCTGATATACCGGGAGTTCCAGCATCAGAAACATAGCACAAAACAAGATCTGATGAATCGACTTCATCGAGGAGTTTTTTTGATTTTTCAATCTCGTTTTGGGAATATAAAGAGATTAAACGAGGATGTTTAATTTCATATTTATTTAAAAGCACTTCACTGACTCTTGTATCTTCACAACAGATAATATCGGCTTGCTTTAAAGTTTCAATCGCTCTTAAAGATATATCGGAAAGATTACCGATTGGAGTACTTACAAGTATGACCTTCTTTTTATATTCAAATGGTTTATTTCTTGTCATTTTTGTTATTCTCGTAGATATTTCCTAAATAACCTTGTTTATCATTGTCTTTCTTTTTGAAACGATCGAAGAAACTTGGGCGAGTATCATTTTTTGTTTGTTTATTATTGGTATGATTATTTCTGTTGTAATCATGCTTTTTGTAGTCATTGTTTTTATTGTTGTTTTTCTGTTTGAAGTTATTGTGTTGCACATTTTGTTTGGCTGGTTCTTCTGTTTGAGTGGTTTCTTTGATATAGATAGACTCAAAGCGATTGTTATTGTTGATAACAGGTTTTTCAGACGAAGATTTATTGAATAATCTTTGAGATAATTCAACTTTAGTCATATCATCACTGTGGCTGTATTTAAGTGTGTTATATTCTTCTAAATTTAATGTTTTGTAATCAGTATTATCAACTTGAACAACAATCTTATTTGAAAGATAGTTTATTGAAGTAACTTTGTAATTTTGATTGTTTCTATTAATTTCCTCGTTGAAAATTGGATAACCTTTTTTAAGTTCGTTGTACAATTCATCTTCATATTTCAAACAACAGATGAATTTTCCACATTGTCCTGTTATCTTTGAATTATTCAAAGAGAGATTTTGGTTACGTGCTAAGTTTATTGTAATACCATCAAAAACCTTTAAAAAGTTTGAACAGCAAATAGGTAATCCACATATTCCAAGGCCACCTTTCAGTTTGGCTTTATCTCTAGCTCCGATTTGTCTTAATTCAATTTTGAAGTTGTAAATAGTTTTTAAAACTTTCAAAAGCTCTCTAAAATCAACCTTATCGTCAGCGGTGTAAACAATCAGAAGTTTTGAATAATCAATTGTGTAATGGCAGGAAACCAAACGCATATTCAAATTTAATTTATCAGATTCAGCTTGAATTCTTACTTTATCTTTCAATGCTAATTGAATTTGCTTTTGATAATTTTTCAAGTCATCATTGTTGGCTTGACGGATGATAGTTGGATATATTGAAGGTTCATCACTGACAATTTGAGCTGGTTTGAACTTCTGCTTGTAATTGATAGTTCCTAAAACCAAACCGTAATCAGCTTCAATAATAACTTGAGAGCCGACTTCAAGTTCATCATTGTTGGTTTGGAAGTATCTTATGCCATCAAAATCAGAAACTACACCGATTAAGTAAATATTTAAGTTCATCTGTCACCTCCTTATTTCAATAATATATAGTTTATTTGACCGATAATACCGATCATATTAAGATTTGCTTGTTGTTTATAAATAGCTTGATTCAACAAATTGATTATAGAGATTATTTTATCTTTTTTCTCAAATAAAAGTTCCTTATTAAGATTGAAAGGATTGGAATTTTGTTTGTTTATTGAATCGATAAGAATTATAGAAAGTACTTTGTAAAAAAGAAGTGCTTTAGATTGTTGTTTGAAGTTTGCGATAGCCTCATTTAAAAGAACAAACGTCGCTTGTTTTTCATTTGTTTGTAAAGAAGACATAAAATGTAAGCAAACTCCAACCATGGTTAAAAACTCTGTTGAATTTGCCAATTGAAGAATCTGCTGTTTATTTCCAGTGATATTAGATATAACTGTGGAAACAGCTGTATTTTGCGTGATTTTGTAAATATCAGAATATATATCTTCATCAACTTTGATATTCACCAAACTGCTTCGAGATACGATTGTTGGCAGGACTTTGGTGATATTTGTTGTTGTCAGTATTGCGACAACATTGACTTTTGGTTCTTCAAAAAACTTCAACAAAGCGTTGCTTGCTTCAGAAGTTATATTCTGTATTTCATTGATGATGTAGACAACAGTTGTGTCATTTTCAATAGCACCCAAGGAGAAGTGATTTTGAAGTTCATCGACCTCCTCTTTTTTAATGGTGTGATCACTTCCATCTATAAAATGAAAATCAGGATGAATTTGTTTATCAAATTTCTCACATCTTGGACAATTGTTACAGGCGAAAGTATCCTCTTTACAGTTGATAGATTTTGCTAAATAAAAAGCGATATCCAATAAATTTGCTTTTGGATCGGAGTGCAAAAGTATCAGATGTGGAATTTTATTTTTAGTTTTAGCATTTTCAAAGAAAGTGAATAAGATGTTTTGCTTTTTTTCAATGTACTCTTTATTCATTCAACAATTTCTCTATTTGTTCTATACAATCTTTTGTGACTTCTTCAATCGATTTTGAAGCATCGATAATATGGATTCTCTCAGGGAACAATTCCTTCAATTTCAAATAACCTTTTCTCACTTTGTTGTGGAATTCCAAAGTTTCTAAGTCCAGTCTGTTGACTTCTCTTTGAGAGTTTTTGTTGATTCGTTGTAATCCAATTTTTGGATCGATATCTAAAATCAAAGTGAGTTTTGGTAAAGTGTTATCAATTGCGAATAAATTGATATTTAAAATTTCATCCATGCCGATATTTCTTGCATAACCTTGATAAACCAAAGATGAATCAAGATAACGATCGGAGATGACAATTTTACCTTTTTTAAGATTAGGAATAACTTTTTCAACAAGATGTTGACGTCTTGAAGCTGCGTATAATAAAGCTTCTGTTTTGCCATCCATGTTGGTATTTTTCTTATCTAAAATGATGTTTCTAATATCTTCTGCAATTCTAACACCACCAGGTTCTCTTGTTTTGACAACCTCATAGTTGTTTTTTTCTAAATATTCGATGATGTTAGTTAAAATGGTTGACTTACCAGAACCTTCTCCACCTTCCAGAGTTATAAATAATCCGTTTTTAAAATTCATCTGTTTCCTCCTTTGAAAAAGTGGATGAACCACTTTGATTTGACTCAGTCTTAATTTGAATTCTTTGTCTTAGTGAAGAGGAGAGTGTTTCCTCATCTAGATATTCAAGTTGACTGTTGATAGGTATACCATATGCCAAACGTGATAATTTGACATCTATTTTGTTGGCTTTCAACAATTTAGTTATATACATAGTTGTTATTTCACCTGTGATATCCGGTGAAAAAGAGAAAATGATTTCCTTGAATGAATTCTCTTTGATATGCTTCAGCAATTTATCAACACCTATTGTTGAAGGGAGATTTCCAACAGAAGGATTGATCAAACCATCCAAACAAAAATACTGACCGAAATATTGGTTGGTATTTTCAAACTGCATGATATTTTTACTATCGGAAATGACCATCAATGTTTGTTTATCTCTTGTTTGATCAGAACATATCGGGCATACATCATTTTCATAAAGATTATGACAGATTGGACAAACGTGAATCTTCTCTTTGATTGATGCAAGATCGTTTGAGAATTTCTTTAATTCCTCAGATGATAAATGCAAACAACTGTAAGCTAATCTTAAAGCAGTTTTTCTTCCAATAGAAGGGAGTTTGATGAAATCTTCGACAAGTTCTTGAATAATTTTAGGATGTTCCATACAAACCTCTACTTAAGAATATCACTTAAAAAAGCATCGGAATTAGAAACTTTGCTCTTTTTTTGTTTTGAAGCATATTTGTCCAATTTATTCTCTTTTTTAAGTTGCACATATAAGTTTTTATAATCTTCGAAGGATGAATCAGTTAAGAACAGAACTTTTGTAATTTTCTTGGTTGGATTGAGAAGTTTGAAGATATTAATAAGATCTTTTTGATTCTTCTCAAGGATCAATTTTTGGAATTTGCTATTATCGGAGCATCTTAAAACAACAGTGTCCATGCTGTAAAGAAGAACTATGCATGATTCAAGTAAATTCATGATATATGCATTGATATCTAATAGTTTCCTTGATTGAAAATTCTCCTGCAATAATTTGTTGAAATTCATGGCGAGATCTTTGTTGTTGTTATGCATCAATTCGATAATTGTATCATTGTCATATTGAACATAGTTAGGTTGTGGTTCTTCAGTCATTGCTTGAGTTGGAATAGTGCTTTGTGTTGTTTCAACAGGTTTAGATGAAACAGTTTGAACTGAAGTTATCGGTTTAATTGGTTGTGCAGCTTGAAATTTGCTAGTATTCAAAGTGAAAATATTGATCAAAACCATCTCGAAATTATCATAGATGGAGCTTGCTTTTTTGTAATCTTGACGTCCTTTTAACAAAAGCATCAAATTTTTATTCGCTTCTTCAGCACTCAAATTCAAATTTTTATAGATTTGTTTGTTTATTATTTTGAACAAAGATTCATCCTTTGTCAAAGAGTAAATCAAATAATCCTTGTAAATCAATGTAAGATCATCATGTAACTTCAATAAATCAATACCTTTGGAATAATCCTCGTTCAATTTTTTCAAACAATTATCAAGATCGTTATTGTGAAGATATTCAACATATTTCAATTTTTCTGATAAAGTTAACAATCCGAAAAGATTGTTGATATCATCTAATGTGATATTTTTATCAACATATGCTAAAACTTGATCCAATAAACTTAATGAGTCTCTAACACCACCATCAGCTAAAGAAGCAATCTGATACAAGGCTTCCTCAGTGTAACTGACTTTCTCTTTTTTGAGGATGGTTTCCATATTTGCGATAAGGTCTTTGTTGCCGACTTTGGAAAAATCAAATCTTTGAACACGAGAAAGAATGGTTGGTAAAAGTTTGTTTGGTTCAGTTGTACACAATATAAAAACGCAGTATGATGGGGGTTCTTCCAATGTTTTCAAAAGAGCATTGAATGCAGCGTTGGACATATTGTGAACTTCATCGATTATATAAACTTTGTATCGGCCTAAAATAGGTTGATAATTCACCTGTTCGATCAACTCTCTTACTGAATCTACACCACTATTACTAGCTGCATCAATTTCAATGACATCTGGATGATCACCGTTGTTGATACTTACACAAGATGAACATTTATTACATAGAAATTCATCTTTATTATCAAGACAATTTAAAGCTTTAGCAAAAAGCCTTGCTAGAGTTGTTTTTCCGGTTCCTCTTGGGCCACAGAAAAGATAAGCGTGCGAAATTTTGTTCTCTTTAATCGCGTTTTTAAGTGTTTTTATAATAATTTGCTGACCTACGACCTGCTCGAAAGTTTGCGGGCGGTAGGTACGATACATCACTTTATAGGCCATGTTTAGGTTCGAGCTTGATATAGAGGTTTATTGTCGTCGTTATCTATATCTTTCATCTTCTTAGCAGCGAAGAAGTATCTAGCGACACAGGCTAATAAGAATATAAAACCAACAATCATTGTTGATGGAAGGAAGAAACTGACGATAAAAGCGATGATACCAGGGGTGAATGTGAACATATAACCGACTTTTGTTGCACCCCAGAAAGACATATCTTTGTAAAGTGATTTTTTACCACGTGATGAGATGAAGAATAAAACGCCAATCACGAAGGAAATTACAAATACACCAACTTCATAGGATATTATACTCACCATGAATGTGTTCTTCTGAATTGGATAGTAACAATCGTTGAGGAATGTTTGCCAGTTTGCAAAAATTGTTGCATCAGTTATATTAACATCATCTTTAAGGAGGATATTTTTGAATGTTCCAGTTTTAACAACATCAAAGTATCCTGAAAAATTAGCGACATATTGTGAATCTTTTGTCAGATCGCTAACAGGATATAAGGAAATTTGAATTGTTGTTGGAGTAATTATCATGTAGGAATATTTTGCAATATCAGTAGTTCCATTATTACCATCAGAAGCTTTGAAGATGCTTTCTGATAAATTCTGATAACCTTCTCTACCTTCATTGGTTAAAGGATCAGCATCATAATAAAACACTTTCATGACTTGAACTTCTTTATCTTGTTGTTTTGTTTTAATAGAAATTCCACCAGTGTATGTTTCTAAATTGTATGTAGCAAGTTCTTTGAATGTTTCACTTGGTACAAAATAATGGTCATCAGATATTGAACTATCTTGAAAACCGTATTCTGTGTTGGAAACAAGCTGGACTAATGCTGTATCAACACCGGAGGTTGTTCCGATTGCTTGACTTCCTTTGGTGGAAGTGAAGGTGTAATAAGGTGGAATCCAAACTAAACCTAGCAAAATTACGATGTAAATTAAGGCAAAATACCAAGGTCTTCTATAGTTATTGATACATTCTTTGTTGCTGAACATACCAACGAAAAAACTTTTTATTGCTGCTAAAGCTCTCATATAGCTCTCCTTTAATCAAATAATAGATAATAATTTAAATAATATCTTATTTAGTAATATCTATGTAATTATACAAAAAATATTAACAAGAAAAAATTAAGGTTATATTGACATAAAATATTTTTGATATATTTAATTTGGTTTGAGAGTTGAAAATACTTAACCTGTTAGAATTTGACTATGAAAAATTAAGAGCAAATAGAAATTTTAATTAAAAATTTAAAGGATATTTTGTTGAGGTTTTCTAACAACTTTAAGTTATTTATTAAAGTTGTATGTTGTGCACTTTATCATATTCGTTAAATTCAAAACACTGTATAAAGGCTTGTAAATTTTAATTAAAACAGTAAAAAATAAAGATACAATTTTATTTTTAAATATGGTTGTAACCTTCAAAAAAGTATTTATTTAATTGACTTTTTTAAAAAATTAAATTAAACTTATCTTGTTCAAAAAATCGGAGGTTTAAAATGAAACAAAGAAGTACACCACGTTACTTAAAAATTGCTCAAGACATCTGTGGTAAGATCTTAACAGGTCACTACACCGAAGGTCAATTATTAAAAGGTAGATCTGTTTTAGGTGCTGAATATGCAGTTAGTCCAGAGACAGTTAGAAAAGCATTAAATATTTTGGAAAAAGAGAAGATCGTCTCTTCAAAAAGAGGTGTTGGCGTATTCGTAGAATCCGTTTTACATGCTCAACAATTCGCTTCCAGATGGAAGAGTGAAACACAAGTTAAAAACAAATATCAAAACTTGATTACATTATTGAATTCCAAGAAAGAACTTGATGACAAGATTTTGGCTGCTATTGATGATATGAGAGATTCATTCCAATATCAAACAACTGAAGCAGTTAAATTCTCAGAAGTTGAAATTCCTGAAGGTTCATGGATTGATGGTAAGAAGATCGGTGAAGTTTATTTCTGGAACTACACTGAAGCAACAATCGTTGCAGTTGTCGGTGCTGATGGTATAGCTCAACAATCTCCAGGCCCAGAATTTGAATTACATGTCGGCGACAAATTGTTGTTTGTTGGTAAAGATAAATTGACTTTCGATCGTGTCTTGTCATTCTTGACATACGGCGTCCTTGAAGGAAACGAGTAGTAAATTAAAAAACATTTAAATAAAAAATAGAGGTAATCGCAAATGGCGATTACCTTTTTTAATATTTAATTTTTGATTTCATTAAGAGCGTTTTGAATAATAGCTTTTCTTGTAATGATACCAATAAAATGATCATGGTCATCCAAAACAGGCACGAAGTTTTGATTTATCGCACACGATAATAAGTTCTCCATTGTTTCAGTGGAGGAGATTGGGACACAATCATGAGAGCGAGGTATATCTAGCAATTGAATTTTTTCAGCTTCCTGCAAAGCTTTTAAATTTGATTTTTTTATGACTCTCAATATATCACCTTCTGTAATAGTGCCAACGTAATGTCCTTGTTTGTCGAGTATTGGAAGAGCAGTAAATCCATGATAATCCAATTTTTCCATAACTTGCCGTAAAGTAGAATCGCTTTCAATATAGGCAACTTGTGATTTTGGGAGCAGAAATAAAAGTATATTGTTCATCTATTTAAACCTCCTTATTTATTATTATAAATCAGAAAATATTTCTTAAAAATAAAATATTAGCAAAATATCGTTTTTCTTTATAAATAGAATGGTTTTAACATTTTACAACTTTCATTTTTATAAAAGAATTGTTAAGTTTCAATTTTCAATTTTAATATCAACTTTTTGATTTTTTTAAGTTTTTACTTTTATTTAAAATTTCATTTATAAATATATTAAAATAATATAAATCAACATTTTTTTGTGTTGTGCGAATTTAAGGAGACTGACCATGAATGTTAAAAGCTTGATTAATGAGATGCTTGATTCATCGAATCTTAATAAATTACTTTACGTTCAACTTGGAAGAAACGACACATGTGCATGTTATACAAATTATTCAAACCTATTTTATGACTTGCTGCATGGTAAACAGATTAAGATAAAACCTCTTTTTTCTTTCAATAAGGAAGATATATCGTATGAGAACGATTTACTCGATCGTGGAAATTTGAAGGATAAACAATTCTTTTTCAAGGAAGATTTGAAACAACTTGAGAAGATAGTTGATATTTCAAAAATATATTCTGAAAAAGCACTCTTTTTGCTTTGCAAGACAAATATCGCAAAGCAGATCATTGAAGATTTGACAAATCTTCCTCAAGTTTATGTCTCTTTTGTAAATTTGAGATATTATTCTGTCAATTCTCAAGAAAACTTGATAGGTCAGTTGCTTTTCTTAAAATGTAAAGTCTTGAAACAAGGAGACGATTATGTTTTGAAAGGTGTCTCTTCCGATGTTGTTTTCAATACGACTTTATTAAATGAGATTCGAGAAGAACATAACATCGACTTAACTTATGATTATCATGATTTTGTTCTAAATAACTATGTTAAATTTGTCAATGATAAAGTCAGTCCGTTGTTGATGAGTTGCACTTGTGATATTTTTGTAAATTCAGTCAATGTAGGTTTACAAAATTTGATTAATGCTCGTTCTGAAGTTTTGAATGATAATTTGGATAATTTATCAAATAATTTGAAAGCTATCAATGAGCACATAGATATCGATGAAAAATATGATTTTGAGAAAGAGGACTTTGGTTATGGTGGTCCTCTTACTGTTCCTTATAAAGAGATGCGCGCAAATCTTGATAAATATGGCATTGTTAAATTGAACATTGACGATAAAAGCTTTGGCAAAGAAATTCTCAAACGTTTTAATCAGGAGATTGTTAGCAAAAAGAATTCAGTTTTATATATAGAACCTAATGAAGCTCAAGCTAAACAGCGCAGAGATGAATTTTTGCAAGAAGGTTTCAAAGGCCTTTTGAGTGAAGATAGTATCGATTCTTGCGAGATAAATTTGGTTGATTCATTTAAAAAAGCAGTAGAAATAAATCATGAAACATACTTGACAAAACAAGAGGAACAAACTTTAACTTCCTTCCTTGATTTGAAGAACAAATACATAGAAAGTAAAACAAAGGAAAGAGCCAAACTTGATTTCCATTTAGGTGACTCTTATTTGGTTACAACAAATAAAGCTAGTTATTATTATTTGAAAAGTGATAAAATTTTCGATTTAGAAATTGAACAATATACTGATGATGATTATGCCATGGATCAAGTTTTCATCTCCAATTTGAAAAATTATGGCAAATTTATCAATACTCCATTGAAAGATAATCCGTTTTATGGTGTAACAACTGATCTAAGCGAAAATAATTTTGCAGAGATCAAGAAAAACTGTGCAAATTTGAAGATAAAGATTGATGCTTTGAAAGAGTATATCGCAGTTGAGAATATTGCCAGCTTCGGTTTTGGAAATGCAAATTCTATAACTGAAGTTAAAAACATCATCGATGCTTTGTATGTTTTGATCAAATATAACGGTTTTGATCTTAGATTTTTCGATATAGCTTCAAATCCTTTAACAAAATTGAAGATTGATGAGTTAGCTGAATTACAGGAACATTTGTTAGATAAAAGAAATGAACTTCAGGAATTTTTCAAAGACAAATCATTCTTGCTGGATAATGATGTTGCAACCTTGTACAACCAAATAAAGGATAAAACAAAACAGAAACGTTCAGCTAAGAAACAAATTAAAAAAGCTTTAGTGAGAAAATTCGGTGTTTTCAAGAAAGTTTACAAAATGCTTCCTGAATATATCGAATGCGATAATGAGTTTAGAAAACAATTGCCAGATTTCGAAGAGGTATTCGGTTATACCATCTATGATGTAGATGGCGTAAGTAAGATTCAACAATATATAGATTATGCTAATGAATTTATCAGTATGAAGAATACATTTGCTGATTGTGAAAATGTCAATTTTAATTCCGAATTTTTCACAAAATTCTTCACAGACCCTGAGTATCGTAGCACTGTTCGTATCGATTTACTTCCACGATTAGAATCTTTGTATTCAGAAGTTTCTGAACAGTTCAATAGTTACAGCTTGTTATTTGATTCTGATGAACTTATCACTATGAAATTTGAAAAAGTTCTCAAGTTGATCGATAAGAAACTTAATGCAAGTTATCAAGAGTTTGTAATATACAGACAGTATATGAACGAAATTGAACACACATCTGATGTTTTCAAACAATTCCATAAAATGTTTGTTGATAAATACTTGCCGATGACAAGTATCGAGAATGATTACTTCGCATCTTTATTCAAAGGTTTATCCAATAAAGTTTATGAAGAATTGGATTTGTCAAATGAGGAGAATATCTATTTGAAATCCGATTATATCAAGCAACTTTATTTGAATAAGGATCTTTTGAACCGTTATGATGTGATGAAGGTCACTGATTATAGAACTTCAATTTTGAATTCAGAATTATTTAAGGAGAGATTGAAGAGTTTGAAATACACATATCACTATAATCAAATTCCAAATATCGAGAAGATTGTCACTGCTTTGGATAGCTTTTACAACAGTGTTTTACCAATAACAGTTGAAACTATCGATAAAGTGCACTATTTCTCCAAATTGAATTTTGACTATTTAATCGTTGATAATAGTTCACAATTTAGTGATCAAGAATTGTTACTTTTGTTAACTTTGAATCCAAATAGCAAGATTGTCATATTAAGTTACAGTGAGACTCCAGAAATTCGTCTTAATCTTTACCCATTGGTGAGAGTCAATTTTGAATCGATACTTGGAATCCCTTATTCATATGACAAATTATTCGCGTCATTTGCTAACCAAGTGGAACTTGTCAGCAACAAACATGGTTTTGAAGTTAATAACAATACCGCAAGTTTGGATCCTTTAAGTCCACCATTGGCTTTGTATAATCCTGGAATTAACAAAGTATCGCACCTATTGCTTCCTGATTGTTTATATGAAATTGATGATGTTGAAAATGTCGAATACAGTTTGAGAAGATTTTTGTTAGATACATACAATTCAACATTGTTTGTTATCAATTCCTTGTTGATTGTTTACGAAAATCAAAAAGCTTTCAATTTAACACTTAGAGCTTATGACCAATATTTGCAAAAGATTAAAGTTGAAGTCAAAGATGTTGAGAACCAACCAAGTGACGATTTGAAGAGTCAAGGTAGCAAGAATGAATATGAACAAAGATTAGCTTTGTTGCAAACATGTTTCAAACTCTATCCGAAGGATGATGAAATTAATGAATTGCTTTCAAATGAAAAATATGTCGAATTACTCGGAAGAATAGTCCCATGTCATATCAGCAGCATTGAAAGACTCAACGATAGAAAATTGAATGAAGAGATCACAAAATATCTCAAATCCAATCTTTTGAGAATCAAAGATGATATGGTTTACTTCACAGAATATGAGAGAAATGAATTCAAGTTATCATCCAACAGAACTTTATCTGATATTGATTTAAGTGAATTTGTGAATTTCATAAGAGTTTATATATCCAACTTCACATTTATCAAATGTTCCGATTTAAGAAAGATATTAGCTACAGCAGTTAATTTAGATGAAACCATGGAATCATTTATCGAGAAGTACAATCAAGCTCTCAATTACCTTGTTAGACATAGATATTGTGAACTTAATGGTGATAATATTGTATTGAAAAGATAATAAAAAAATAGCAAAGTTCAACACTTTGCTATTTTTTATTGACGAAACTATCAATTTTATAATCTATATTTTTCGCTTGTTGTTCACTGAAGTAATAGATAGGATTCAGTTTGTATTTCCCTAACAAGCAGAATATGATATCAAGGATGTTCCAAACAACACCGATTATGATTATTGAGCAGATAAGTTTACAAATAAACCAGAAGACACTTTCTTTGCTGGCTCTGCCAAAATACAATTTATCTAATCCGAGATAACCAACAAAGATACATAGTAACAAAAGGATAAATGTGTTAGGAATTTTACTTAATTTGTCATTATCTTGTGAGCCATCAACGAATGTTTGATCGCTCAAAGCTGGTTCTTCAGATATTTCTTCTTCATTATTTTCAATCATATTTATTCGAAATAATCTCTAAAATCAAATTTATATTTACATCTTAAGATCATTATTAAATCGATAATGTTGTAAAAGATACCGACAATAATAAGAAAAGACAAAAATTTAATAAGAGCAAATTTCCAGGTTTTCTTCCATGTTTTTGCATAATAGAATTTGTCCATGCCAAACCAACCGAAGAATAAACAAATGAAAAATAAGCCAAGATCTATTTTAGGTTTTTCCAATGTTTGAATTTCTGCCATAGCTTTTCACCTCGAGATATAATTATATAAATTTTTGTTTTTAATATGAAGAATATAAATTATATAACAAAATATAATTAAAAAAGGTCAGGATTAGCTGGCCTATATTTTAGATATTTGAACTTAATTTATTTTTTTAACCCAAAGTCCATGCAAATTGCAGTGCTCGTAGACATTTTGAACTGTTTCATTTGCACCGACTGTGAATTTTGCTTTAGGTTCTTCGTTAGGTGAAAGTTTTCTAACATAGACAGATTTATCAGTTTCAACGACGATCAAATCAATCAAGTGAGCTTCGGTCATCGGATGCAAAACCTCACCTACAACAACGCTTACTTCACAACCTTCGATGTGAACTACAGGAACATGTTTTTCAACTGCAGCATCAGTTGTGTTTGCTTTTACTTCTGTTAAGGAAGTGACATCAACTTCATTTAATGAAGCTAAAGCGTGGATGCCATTATTTTTATCTTTATAAAATTTTAAACTCATTTTATTATTTCTCCTTGTAGTTTAATTATATGACAAAAGTTATATTGCAGGTTAGTAAATGCAACATTATATTTAAATAAAAATGTACAATAGGTTTTGTTTAAAAAATACGGAGAATATGGACAGTTAGTATCGAATAAATTGTTGTTATTTTTGTAATAAAACGAAAGGTTAAGACATTAGTAATTTTCACAAGATTCAGTGAAATTGTAGCAATAAATTTATTGTTTGAGTTATTTACAATAATTAAAGTTGCGGTATAAAATTAAAAGATTTTATTTTTTATCATTTTTAAATTAGATTTTATAATTAACGATTATATTATTTGCTTAAAATCAATCTATATTGAATATAAATCTTATTTTAAAATGAAAATTTTAATGTTCCAATTTTTATAAAATATTAAAAGTTGATTTTAAATATTTAAAATAAACATTCTCACTTTATAAATTTAATATCAGTTTTGTGAAGCTAAGGAGAACCGCGATTAAATTTAAAGATATTAATTTAATTTAATATTTACTAAAATATTTTAGTTATTTAGGAGGCGTTTATGAAAAACGGTGATTCTAATTCAGATGTTTTCTCATTGAAGGTCTATAAAGGAAAGACACGATTTGTGTCCTACTTTAAAAACACAATAATGCCAACACTGATTTATGGATTTTTTATCGGTGTTGTTGTCGGCGTTGTTGTATTTGGCTTTAATTTAATGGCAGAATTTTTGGTGGAACAATCAAAAGAAATTTATTTTTATGTTTCACAACATTTACAATATTTGCCAGTTTTATTATTAGGTTTAGCAGTTCTTGGTTTCTTTTCTTATTTGATTGCTAAACTTGTCCCTGACTCACAAGGATCCGGTATTCCATATACTGAGGGAGTTATGCAGGGTAAAATTAAGTTCCAACCAACAGAGATGGCAGGTGCAATCTCCTCAAGTGCTTATTTGACTTTTGCCGGTGGTTTACCATTAGGTGGTGAAGGACCAAGTGTTACACTCGGTGGTGTTTTAGGACTTTTTGTCAATCGTGTTGGACAGAAAGCTTTCAAACGTGGTAAAGAATATGAAAGAATGTCAGTAACTAGTGGTGCAAGTGCTGGTTTAGCCGTTGCTTTTAATGCTCCATTGACAGGAATTTTATTTTCCTTAGAAGAAGGTAGTAAGAAGATATCAGCTCCTATTGTTTTGTCTTGTTGCACAACTGTTATGTTTGCAACTTTAACTTCAAGTGTTTTAAACTTCTTCGTTTCTGGTGAGTTTAGACCTTTGTATTTCAATGCTATAGGTGAAACAATGACCGGTATCGACATTCAATATATTTGGATGATGCTTATTTTGGGTATTGTCATAGGATTATGTGCAGCTGGTTTTAGTTATTTTCAAAGATTTTTTAGAAAGTTTTTCAAAAAAACTAAAATGCCATTGTGGTTAAGAATCATTTTAAGTTTCCTTTTGATCGGTGTTGTTGGTGTATTTGTTCCTGAAGTTATCGGAGGTGGTGGCAATATAATCACTATGATTGCGACAAATTACACATCACCAGAACAAATTGCAACTTGGTTTATATTGGTTATTTTAATTTTGAGACTTGTAATTATCGGATTTTCATCTAACTCTGGATTAACAGGTGGTTTGTTTGTCCCTATGTTATGCTTGGGTGCATTGATTGGCGGATTATTAGGTAATTTATTCATTTTGATGGGATTACCTGAAGAATCATATTCAACTGTGGTTGCTATAAGTATGGCTGCATTTATGGGTGCAGTATCAAGAGCACCTTTGACAGCTATTGTTTTGATTGTTGAAGTTACCGGTGAAGTTTCCTTAGGTTTATTGATGATGATTTTTGTTATCGTTATCAGCTATATGACAATTGAATTAACTCATATTATTCCATTCTATGATGAATTACTTGAAGGTATTGAAGAGAGAAAATATCACAACAAGAAATTGCAAAAATTTGATCTTCTTATGAATATAGATGAAGATTCATTTGTTGCTGGCAGAGAAATTAGAGATATCATTTGGCCATATGGTGTTTCTGTCACAAAGATTTATTCAACGAACAACGATAATCAATTAGTTTATGAAGTCCCTGAAGGTGGACGAAGAGTTTTATATCCAGGTGATGCTATCTTGGTTAGTTGTAAAACCTACGATGATGATGAAACTTTCGACGATTTAATCGCGATTTGTAGCTCAAGAAAACTGTACGATTATAAATTCGCGGATATTAATAAGTATTTGCTTCTATAGTTAAAAAGACTTTGGTTGTATTGATATAAATCAATCTCCAAAGTCTTTTTTATCATTTAATGAAATAAAAGATAAAGCTGTGCTCATATGATTGTTAACAAGCTTTATCAATAGAAGCAAACAAACACTTATCAATATGAAAAACTCTTTTTCTAATCCATCACATTCGTTATTTAAGTCTATTTTAGCTACACCTAAATAATTGTTCTTAGTTTGATGAAAATAAGAGATCTTGGCTTTAACTTGATCTAATGCGAATTCGTTTTTGTTTTCTAACTTTAAGAAATAACTCTTATCAAAAAATAATATGTCTTCGTTTTGAATGTACATAGCATAATTTGAATTGTTGTTTTCAAATGTAATTTGCTCATCATCGTTCATTGATATGGAAGCATAAACATTGTTGTTTTTGTCTTTTATAGTCGCTTTAGCTTTTAAAAAATGGGAGATTGATATTGAAAAATTTTCGAATATTTTGTTGTTTGCAAATGAGTAATTTTTATCAAGATTAAGAGACTTAATAAGAAATGTTTTAGGATTACCGCTGATGATATTGTTGATATAGACGGAATTTTCAAATGTTGAATTAATAGTTGTCTTGTTATTTGTAATGTCTAATTTAAGTTTTTGAAAACATTTTTTAGCTTTTAAAACTTTTTTAAATTTGTTGATTAAAAATGATTCTTCATTCAGAAATATGAAAGCTTCACGAACATTATTTATCAAGATTATCTTATTTAAAATAGCATCCTGTATTTGCTTAACAGTTTCAACATCATTTATATTCAAATCTAATTTGTTCAACAAATCGATTATTTTTAAAACAGATTTCTTAGTCATAATATTTACCAATAAGATTATAAAAAATTACATTTGTAATTTTACATAATTAAAACAATTTGTATTTTTAATTAAAAGTTGTTTAATACTAAATCATTTCTATAACAAAGTAAATATATATTGGACAAATTTTATCTTTTTAAAATATGGGAAAAATATAGTTTTTATTTTGAACCCCAAAAATGATAAAAGTTTGATGGTAATAATTCTTTTCAAATATTTTTACAGAATTAATTTAGGAGTGATTTAAACATGCCAAAATCTCATGAAAAATTAGCAAAAAATAATATTAAATTGATATTTTATATATTTATATTTATAATAATACGAGTTTATTTTTAGTTTTTTGCAACTTTAAAAGTAAATGTAATCAATTTAGGAGGAATATTATGAAAAGAACTTATCAACCAAGTAAGATTAAAAAGGCTCGTACTTGTGGTTTTAGAGCTCGCATGGCTACAAAAGATGGTAGAAATGTTTTAGCAAGAAGAAGAGCTAAAGGCAGATATCAATTGGCTGCTTAATCCATGATAAAAAAATTTCGTCTTTGTAAACAAACAGATTTTCAGAATACCATCAAAGGTAAAACAAGAATGAAAACCGATTCATTCTCGATAATTTTAAATAAAAATAAACAAAATAAATCCGCTCGTTATGGGATATCCGTAAGCAAGAAACTTGGAAATGCCGTTGTGAGAAACAGAGTGAAAAGACAAGTGAGAAGCATGATCGGTGAGATTGATTTATTCAAAGAGAAGATCGATGTGATAATTGTTATCAAAGACGGTTATTTTTCTAAAACATATTTTCAAAACAAAGATATTTTGGAAAATATGTTGAAGCAAACTATTACAAGAGAGGTAAAAAGATGAGTCGTACTACTAAAAAAATTGCGGTTTTCTCAAGTTTTATCTTTTCTACTGCATTAGTTACATCATGTAGTTTAACTAAACCTTTTTGCTCAAATTTTGATAAAACTCAGCAAATGTATACCTATTACACTGAGAATGTCGTTAAAAGTACCAAAAATGATGATGGAATTTATGAGATAGAATTTGATGATAATAACCACACTTCTTTCAGTGACACATTCGTTAATAGTGTAAAAGAATCAAACTTATTTTTACCAAGTGTAGAATTCACCAATTTTATCGATGACAAAGTTGAAGCTTATATTCAAGTTGATTCAAATTTCAATGAGAGCGTTTTGAATTTGGCATCTGAACATGAGAATGCAATACTCGTTGATAAAGTAAAAAGATCATTAGCATTGTTCGGAGGATTTGAAGAGGATCCAAACGAACAGGTTTTGTGGCTTAATTTTAACGGTTGGGTTGATGAATTTGCAACTTTGCACAAGGATAATTTAACCTTAGTTCCTAGTACAGGATATATAAATTACTTTCAAACACAAATCAATAACGGTGTCAGTCAAATGCAAGCATGTTTGACTCCAACCGATGGTATTTTCAATATGGGTAATACCTATATTGAAGGTAAAACCTGGGGACAAGCATTCACTGAATATGGTCCGTTGGAAGGTTTGTTAGTTTATCCAACAGGAATTATGTTGCACTATTTTGCAACTTGGATGGGTAACACTGGAATCGGTCAAGTTTTCGCTATATTGTTCGTTACTATCATAGTTAGATTGATCATCGTTGTATTCTCTATTTTCTCCACTAAGAGTCAAAATAGAATGACAGAATTACAACCAGAAATTGCCGCTTTGCAACAAAAATATCCAAATTCTGACAACGATAAAGAACAAAAAGCAGCATTGAGCCGTGAAACGATGAATTTGTATAAGAAGAACGGAGTCCATCCATTCTTATCAATTCTCATTTTGATCATTCAGTTCCCAATCTTCATCTCGGTTTGGTCGGCTATGCAAGGCTCCGCTATCTTAACTGATGGTAGTGTTTTAGGTCTAAGCTTAACGACAACTATCAGTCAAGGTATCACAAGTTTGAGTTCAGCAACACCATTAGCTGTGATTCTATTTATAATTTTGTGTATATCGCAATTTATATCTACAAGATTACCTGCTTGGTTCCAGACTTGGCAAACAGAGAAATTTGTCCGTGTAACTGTTCAAACTGACTCCGGTCAAAAGAGCAGGAAGATGATGAATTATGTCAGCTATTTCATGATTGTATTCATCTGTTTCATGGGCTTCACTTTGCCATCAGCGATGGCTATGTATTGGTTCTTCGGTTCACTTATCTCTATCGCTCAAACCATAATCACTCAATATGCCATGAAGCGTAGAAGAAGACGTGGTGGTAAAGGTGGTGATGGTTCAACATTAGCAAGTCAAAGAAGAAGTAAAAATCACACAACAAAAACAAAGACGAAGTCAATTCGTTCAAGTCGATAGAAAGGTGGAAGTAAAATGAGAGAATTTGAAGGTCAATCTGAGCAAGAATGTTTGAAATTAGCCTCAGAAGCATATAAACTTCCTGTTGAGAAGATAAATTACACCGTTTTGAAGGATGTAACTACTGGTGGATTTTTCAAAAAAACACACTTGGTAGTTATCGGTTGTCCTGATATTCAAGATTTGTTTTACGATGTTTCTAAATATATATCTTTCATATTGGAAAACATCGGTGTTACAACAACTCCAACTTACACTTATGAATTCAATCCTGAGACTGATATTGTTGTTTTCAGAATTTCAATTGATGATCGTCAAGATAAGAAATTATCAAGTAAAGTTATCGGATTCCAAGGACGAACTCTCAATGCCATCAATGTTTTATTGAGATTATTTATTCACAATAAATACAATCATTCTTATCGTATTTTGTTGGATTGCAACAATTACAAACAACGTAAATATGAACAATTCACCCACTTAGCTTACAGCATCGGTAATGAAGTTAAAAAAACTCGCAAAGATGTCGAGTTAACTCCGATGACCAGCGATGAAAGAAGAATCATTCACAACATTATCGCAAAGATAAATTACTGTGAATCTGAATCAATTGGTGCTGGTAAATCAAGACATATTGTTATTAAATACAATCCTAATAAAATTGTTAAAAGAACTAAGTTCAATAAGAATGCAGCATTGGAAGATATAATATCCGCCGAGGAAATTCACTCAGAATCTGAGGAAGTTGAAGCAGAGAAGTAAAATTTATAGCGATATGGTTTCATATCGCTTTTTTAAAAAAGAGGGTATGGTATGTTGGTTTTTGATACTATTGTCAGTTTAGCTACTCCTAGGATGACAGCAGCATTAGCTATAGTTAGAATGAGTGGAAGTAAAGCTATTGAAATTTTAGATAAAGTTTTAAACACTGATGCTTTTAAAATGGAAGCTAATCATTCATATTTACGAAAACTTTATAAAGATGGTAAAAATAAGAAAAATATGATTGATGAAGCATTAGTAACTGTTTTCAAAGCTCCAAACTCATACACCGGTTTTGATTTAGTGGAATTCAGTTTACATGGTTCAATGTTGATTGTTGATGAACTTATCGAGACTTTATGTAAGTATGGTGCTAGAGTTGCAAAAAACGGAGAATTTTCCTACCAAGCTTACTACAACAACAAATTAAGTTTATTACAAAGTGAGAAGATCAATGAATTGATACATGCTAAATCGAGTTTGTCAAAAAAACTCGCTTTACAAGGTATAAGTAAAAACTCTCACAAATACGTTGAAGATATCAAAAACAAGCTTCTTAATATTTCTGCTTCTGTCGAATATATAATTGAGGATGAATTTATAGATGATGAACAACTTAAAAAAGAATATAACAAAATACAAGATAAATATATCAAACCTTTGAAAGTTGAACTTGAAAAACTCATTGATGAAACTTACAAAGCTTCACAAATATTTAATGGAATTAAAATCGCACTTATCGGTGAACCGAACGCTGGAAAATCAACACTTCTTAATAAAATATTGAATTTTGAAAAAGCCATTGTCACCGATATCCCTGGTACTACTCGTGATGTTGTTGAAGGTGAAACTTATTATAAAGGAATTTATTTCAAGATATTTGATACAGCAGGAATTAGGGAGACATACGATATTATTGAATCTATGGGAATAGATCGTTCCAAGAAGATGATTGAGGAATCAAATGTTGTTTTGTTGCTTTCAGAGACAGATTTTAGATATTTTGATACACTTAATGTAAATCTTGATTCTAAAGTTGTTTTGAAAGTTCTAACCAAAGGTGATTTGAAAAAGAAAATAAAGAATGTTGGACAAGATATAACAATATCGATAAAAGATAAGAATGTAGACGCTTTATTTGATCTTATTTTAGAGAAGATGAATTTAAGTAATTTGGATGAACTTAGTCAACATTTGACTTCAAGAGAATTGAATTATTTGATAAACATCAATGACAAATTAAAAGAACTTGAAGAGTTACCAAAACAGACTTTCTATTTGAATGTATTAGGAGACATTGTTATTCAAGCAATCGATATTTTCAACGAGATGTTAGGTAAAAGTAAAGGACAGACAAAAGAGGATGTTTATAATCAGATATTCAAATCTTTCTGTATGGGGAAATAAAAATGTATAAAAAATATCACATGATCGATTGTCATACTCACTTTGTTTATGACAATATTAAGCAGGATGCTGAAATTGATAAACTAATCGATGAAAGTTTCAACAAAAACGTCGATTACTTTTTCTATGCTTCCGATAGATTTGAAATATTTCAAAATATAATGAACAAAGCAGAGAAGTTCACTTGTGTAAAACCCGTTTTAGGAATATACCCTGATTTTGCTAAAAAAGATGATAGTTATATAAATAAAGCTATCGAATTCATCGAACAAAATAGTGAGAAAATCTCTGCTATCGGAGAGATAGGGTTAGATTATCACTATGAAAAAACACCGACTATTGTAAATAGACAAAAAGAAGTATTTATAAAATTTATACAATTAGCAATAAAATTGAATAAACCTATTGTTGTGCATTCTCGTGATGCTCATCAAGATACCTATGACATCATAAAACAATACTGCACTTCTATGAAAGTTTACATACACTGCTATTCATCCTCGGTGGAATTTGCAAAGGAATTTTGCAAATTACCATTGGATATATATTTTGGAATAGGAGGAGTTTTAACTTTCAATAATTCTAAAGTTCTAAAAAATGTTGTCTCTGAAATTGATATTAAACATCTTGTCACTGAAACAGATTCCCCTTATCTGGCTCCTACCCCATATCGAAGTCATATGAATAAATCTTTTTATATAAATGAAGTTATAAAAGAAATCGCTAGAATTAAACAAACACCTCTTGAAGAAACATATGAACAACTTTACAATAACGCTTTGAATTTATTTGATATTTAATATGTACGAAGATAGATATGTGTATATCGTTGAAGGAAAAAACGATTTTAATAAACTTTACAATTTAGGTTTAAGATATATTTTGATAACGCACGGAAAAAACGTGAATCAAGATTTTCTTGATTTTTTACTAAATTTTAAAGAACGAAAATTTGCTTTATTATTTGATCCTGATAAAGTTGGTAAAATGTTGTGTGAAATAGTTTCTAAATTTTTAAAGGATAATAATTTCAATTTTGAAATAGTCAAATTGGATAAAAAAGAATGCACAAATATAAAAATCGGTGTTGAAAATGCTACAAACACATACTTAAAACAATCACTATCAAAATTCATTTTACATGAAGAAAATCAAAATAAGAAAGACATGTATTTAACTAAAGATGATTTTTTTGAAATAGTAAATAATTCTAATAATAAGCAAAAGCTACTAAATTACTTTCATCTGCAAAAAGCTTCAAAAAAGAAGCTTTTGGATTATTTAAACATGAAAAAAATAAATTGTGATAAATTAAAAATGTTACTTGATGAAATTTAAGTTTTAAATCAATAATAAATATTACCCACATAAAAAATAATTATTTTATTGATTATATTGAACATAAACAACTCTATTAATAATATATAAAGTTGGTTTACATTATATATTTAATAATTATTAATATTGTAAAATAGTTAGTGGAGTTAAATGATGGAATACAATTTAGAAAAATTTATAAATATATATCATGTTCAAGCCAAAAAGAGCTTCGGGCAGAATTTTATAAACAATCAAAAAGTCATCGATAAAATAATAAATGCTTTTGATTTTTCAAAATACCAAACTGTATTAGAAATAGGACCTGGTTTAGGTGCTTTAACTTTATCATTGATAAAAAAACATAACAATGTGATATGTTGTGAGTCTGATAAAGATATGTTTAGTTATTTATGCGATATTACCAAAGATGAGAATGTAAAAATCGTCTGTTCTGATTTTAGGCGTTTTAGTTTTGAAGAA
Source organism: uncultured Bacilli bacterium (assembly GCA_944332485.1). Taxonomy (GTDB): domain Bacteria; phylum Bacillota_I; class Bacilli_A; order RFN20; family CAG-288; genus CAJMBK01. The sequence goes on from CALVKB010000002.1 coordinate 77,911, forward strand.
CATAATATTGTGAAACCATTGATCATCTCTAATTTGCCATACAATTTAACCAAACAACTCATCATGTATTCTTTGGAAAATAATCCGATTGATATGGGATTTATGGTTCAAGATGAAGTTGCTAAAAAATATCAGTATGTTAAAGGCAAAAAAGAGAATGATGTTGTCGGCTTACTTTTAAATATGCTAGGTGATGTTTCTGTAGTTTGCAAAATCGATCGTTCGAATTTCACACCATCACCGAATGTTGATTCAGCATTTATAAAAATTGAAAATTTAAAGAAATTCGATAAACACGACTATGAAATTTTGCAAATTTTATTTAAGGAACCGAATAAAACGATAAAAAACAACATCAAACACTCAAAACTATCTTATATATTAGAGATGGGTGAAGATGAAGAATTCTCTAATTTTTTACAAGAGAGATGCTATAGATTATCTGTTGATGAACACCAAAGATTATTGAATATAATTAAACAGAAGGAGAAACAATATGATATTACAAGCTTACGCCAAGATTAATTTAGGAATTGATGTTTTAGATAAAAGGGATGATGATTATCATAACATTGATATTGTCAGCATTCCTTTGGAATTGCATGATTCATTGGAAATTTTTGAAATTCCACAATTCAATTCAACATACATAACCTCCGATGACCCAACCTTAGTTTGTGATGAGAATAATTTAGCTTACAAAGCTTTAAATATGATGAAGAAAAGTTTTGAGTTCAAACGATCTTACAGAATTCACATATATAAACGTATTCCTACCGAAGCAGGTTTAGGTGGTGGTTCAGCTGATGCTGGTGCAGTTATTAGAGTCATGTGCAAATTACTCAAGCTTGATCCTAACTCTCCAGAAATCTTGGAAATAGCTCGCAAGGTAGGAAGTGATGTTCCGTTTTCCGTTTTAAATGTTCCTAGCCGTTTGGAAGGTATGGGCGAGAAATTAACTCCGATAAATTTAGCAAAATCTTATTATGTATTGCTTGTTAAGCCAAACAAAGGATTATCAACCAAAGCTGTATTTGATGAGTATGATAATGGCAAATATGTCTCCGATAAAAATATGGATCAATTGATTCAATGTTTGGAAAATAAAGATGTTGAAGTAACCAAAGCACATTTGTATAACGCACTTGAAAAACCTGCTATTCATTTATTAAGTGAAATAAAAGATATTCTCAATCAATTGAATAAGATGGGTTTGAAATTAAGTGGAATGTCCGGTTCAGGTTCTTGTTGTTACGCATTGTCAAACAATAAGAAAGAATTGGAAGAAGCATCTGAAATTATGAGAGCTAGAGGATATTCCGTTTACTTAACATCTTTTTTAAATCGCGACAAGTTTTTAAAGAAAAATAAATCTAAATAATAAAGAGGACACTTATGGAAAACACATTAATATTCAGTTTAACTGCAAATAGAGAACTTGCTAAAAAAGTCGGTAAAATTCTTTCACAGGAAGTTATTGACGTTGATATAAAAAGATTTCCAAGTGGTGAAATAATTATTGAACCACCGGTATCTGTTAGAAATAAAAACATATACATCATTCAGTCAACATGCCCACCAGTTAACGAGAATTTATTTGAATTGTTCGTTTTTATGGACGCATTAAAAAGAGCTTCTGCCGCTACTATCAATTTGGTTGTTCCATATTATGGTTATGCACGACAAGATAGAAAAAGTAAACCAAGACAACCGATAACTTCTAAATTAGTTGCAAATTTATTAGTTACAGCTGGTTGCGATAGAATAGTTATTTTTGATTTACATGCACCACAAATTCAAGGTTTCTTCGATTGTTTGGTTGATGAATTGACTGCAGTTCCTTTATTAGGGAAAGCTATTAAAAATGATAAAGACATTGACAAATCTAATTTGGTAGTTGTTTCACCAGATCATGGTGGTGTCAATAGAGCTAGAAGAATCGCTGAAACTTTAAAAACTCCATTGGCCATTATCGATAAAAGAAGAAATGAAAAAAATGAACCAGAAGCCATGAACATAATTGGTCATGTCAAAGGTATGGATTGTTTGATCGTTGATGATATGATTGATACTGCAGGCTCAGTTGTTGTGGCATGCGAAGCTTTGAAAGAGAATGGTGCTAAAAAAGTTTATTTAGCAGCAACTCATCCAGTTTTCTCATCACCAGCAAGTGAAAATCTTTCAAAAGGGCATTTTTCTAAAATTTTTGTCACAGATAGTATTCCTTTGAGTGAGGATATCAAGAAATTGAATTTGGTTAAAGTTGTCTCTTTGGCGAATGTCATTGCTGAAGTCATAAGAAGAATTGAGGAAGGTGTTCCTGTTTCAATTGTCTACGATATGTTTTTGAGGGATTGATAAATGAGAACTTTGAAAGGCAAGTTGGATGTTGTCAAATTTAAATTTGATAAATTCCGCGCAAATAAAAAAAGAAAAGTTCGAATTTGGATGCCATATGATTACAAATCAGATGGTGAACCATATGATGTTTTGTACATGTTTGATGGAAATAATCTTTTCGATTGTAAAACAGCAAGTTATCATATGGAATGGTGTATTGATGAAACTTTATTGAAATATCAAGAGAAATATAAAGTTAGACCTTATATTGTTGTTGGTTTAGATTGTGGAAAAGATAGATTGAGTGAATATTTTCCAAATTTTGTAACAGATGAAAAATTTTCAACTTTCGATATATCAAATTTTTTATTAAACAGAAAGAAAAGTTTTGAACATAAATTTGGCTTGAAACAAAGAGGCGATGTGACATTTGATTTTTTGTTCAATGAAGTAATTCCGTATATTGAGAAAAATTACAATGTGCATAAAGATGCAGCACACCGACACATAGGAGGTTCTTCTATGGGTGGGTTGATGACAATATATGCTTATGAAAATTACACTGATATGTTCAACACATATTTTGCATATTCCATCGCATTCAATGTTCCATATTTAATTGCAAAATCAGATGAAGTTTTTGAACAATTTGTAAAAAACTTTAAATGTCATGACGATAAAAGAATATGTTTATGCGTGGGCGGAGTGGAATATGAATCAACTTTTGTGAAATATTTTGATTATTTTAAATCCTACTTTTTAACTCATTCTAGCAATCCTAAAAGCTATTTTTTCTATAAAGACAGCAATATGGAACATAATGAAAAACAATGGGCAGTTGCTTTTGATAAAAGTATCGCGTTTTTAAATAATATAAAGGAGTGAAGCTATGAAAAAATTTAAATCTACATTAGTTGGTAACTTAGATACCTTCTATTTGAGAAACAACAATTTTCGTCAAGATCAGGATCGTGCAATACGTGTTTGGAAGCCTGTAGATTATTCTGAGGATGGTGAAAAATTCGATGTGATTTACATGCTTGATGGGAATAATTTGTTCGATTGTCAAACTGCCAGTTATCATATGGAGTGGTGTATTGATGAAACTTTCACTTATTTTTATCAAAACTATCGCACAAGATGCCCTGTGGTAGTTGGTATTGATTGTGGCAAGGATAGAATGAATGAGTACTTACCTCCATTTTTCACAGAAAGCGAAGTTGAAGAAATTAGAAAAATATACAAACCAGAAGCCTCAAGAGATCAAAGAGAATTGCCTTTTGATCAACTTGGAGAGGAGACTTTCAGATATTTGTTCGATGATGTTATGCCTTATATTGAAGAAAAATACAATGTAAGAAATGACAGAGAAGGTAGATATTTCGGTGGTTCTTCAATGAGTGGTTTGATGAGCATTTATGCATACCAACATTACAATGAATATTTCAGCAAATATATAGCGTTTTCAATTGCATTTAACATGTTGTCTTTCGCATCAAAAAGCGATGATGCGTATAATAAATTTAAAGAAGAATTCAAATTTTATGATAATTCAAAAATTGCAATATGCTGTGGAGGGGTTGATTTTGAAAAAGATTTTGAACCGTATTATTTTGACTTTGTAAAATTCTTGAAAGAAAAAGGTTTTGATGATTCAAACTTATTCACAACCCATAATCCTAAAGAACTTCACAATGAATTACAATGGGCAAGAGCTTTTAATTCAGCTATGAGATTCTTCCTTAATATGAATAAGGAAACTAATTAAGATTATCTCTTAAAGTTATCAATTTTTCTTTATCAAGTATTCTAATTTTAGAATACTTTTTTTCTATTAAATTAATTTCAGTTAAGGTTTTGATCATCTTATGAATTGTCTGTCTAGTTGTTGAAATGTTTTGTCCAATTTCTTCAACTGTGGCGTTTATTATTGTTGAATTATAGATGTCGGACATTCTGATTAAATAAGACACAAAACGTTTGTTTGCACTTTCAAAATTTAATACTTCAAATTTGTGTCCAAGTTTATTTACATTGATAAGAAGTTGATGATATAGAAGGATTTTAATCTCCTCTCTTGTTTCTAGAAGTTTTATAAATATTTTTTCTGGAATAAGTAAAATTTGTGTTGTGTTATGAGATATGGCAAAACTTGATCTTGATATTTTTACGATTTCTTTGTAATTCCCGAACATCTGATATTAGCGGTAATTTAAATAAGTTTTCTCTTCACCATGTTTTGAAATAAGTTTTTCAATAACTCTCCCTTTTATGACAATTCCGACATAATGAAAATCATTGAAATCATAAAAGATGTATTGATTTTTTGTGAAAGTTTTTAAAAAAGAAGGAAATTCTTTAACAAGATTGTCGACTGTTTTTTTGATCAATTCTTCTGTAGTTGTCATGTGTTCATTATGAATGTTTTGAACTAAAATGTAAAATGGTTTACTATTTTTTAAAAACTATTCTCGTTTTTGCAATATAATTATGAAAATTATTTAACATTCTTTGTTGCGATAAATAAATTGTTAAATTAAATTAGTATTGAAAATACATAATTTTTTATGTGGGCAAAAAATGTATTCCTTTAAAATCGCTTTCCTTAGCTGCTTTATCAATGATAATTAAATGATTTTTTATTGATAAATAATTAAATAACAAAATATATTAGAAATGTAAATTAGTTTACATTTTAAATTGATAATCTAATTTATAATAATGCAGTTAGGAGTTAATTATATGGCAACTAATGTGATTAAAGATAATAAAAACAAATATGTGAAATTTACCAAAGAACAGAAAAAGGAAAGTTTCAAATATTACAAAAATGCATTTAAGAAAACATACAAATATTTGTTGTTAGATTTTGTTTTTATGGTATTGGATGTTGTTTGTGAACTTTCAATTCCATTTGTAAGTAAAAATCTAGTCAGCGGTGTAGGAAGATTAGTTGAAAACAACACTTGGGAAGTGATGCAGGATGTTTGTATCAACGTAGGAATCATGTCAGCTTTAGCTGTATTAGGTTTAGGGTTTGGAATAATGTGCATGTATTTATCTACAAAATTTGCAAATTTATTCACATACAGTATAAGAAATGACCTATTTGGAAAAATACAACAATTCTCTTTCAAAAATTTGGATCATTTTGATGTTTCTTCTTTAGTCACAAGAATTACTTCAGATTGTAATAACATCAGATTATGTTTGACAATGATCGGAAGAATGGGATTGAAAACTCCTTTGATGGTTATTGTAAGTGCTGTGTATATGTTTATCATGGACTTCAAATTAGCTTTTATCATAATTGGAATTGCGTTAGTCATATCTATTATTCTCACTTTGATTATCACAAAGGCAGTACCTTTATTCTCCGTCACTCAGAAAAAACTTGATAATTTAAATTTGGAAGTTGAAGAGCAATGTAACGGAATTAAGGAGATAAAAGCTTTTGTCAAAGAGGATTACATGCTTGGAAAATTTGATAAAGCTAACGAAAGTTTGAAACAAACTTCCGTTAAAGTTTATTCTCTTATCAACGTTAATTACCCTATTGTTTTATTCGGTTTGAACATAGTCAACGCTTTGATTCTTTATTATTTTGGTATGCAAGCCCAAGCGTTTGATTATGATTCATTATCTGGTTTGATATCTTCATTTACATCCTATGGCATCACAATTTTGATGGCGTTTAACTTCTTCTCTGTTTTGTTGTTACAGCTTGTCAGAGCTACAGCAAGTAAACACAGATTAGATGAAGTTTTTGTCGAAGAAATTGATATACCATATATCGAAAAGACGAAAACAGGTGATTTTGATCCAAATTTAGTTTTATCTGGAGATATAGAATTTAAAAATTGTGGTTTATCATATCACAATGATCCTAATAAATTAGCGGTTGGACCTTTGAATTTAAGAATTAATCAAGGTGAAATAGTTGGAATTGTCGGTGGTACAGGGTCTGGTAAAACAAGTTTGATAAACTTGATTCCACGTTTGTATGATACTACAATTGGTGAAGTTAAAGTTGGAGGAGTTAATGTTAAAGATTATTCGGTTCAAGCTTTAAGAGATGCAATAGGTGTTGTTTCCCAGAAAAATTTGCTTTTCTCTGGAACAATCAAAGAGAACATTTTGTGGGGTAAAAAAGATGCCACAGATGAAGAATTAAAACAAGCTTTAGATTTATCCTGTTCTTCAGAATTTGTCAACACATTTTTAGATAAAGAAAATACATATGTTTCGCAGGGTGGAAAATCTGTCAGTGGTGGTCAAAAACAAAGATTATCCATCGCTAGAGCTTTGATTAAAAACCCAAAAATTTTAATTCTAGATGATGCTACAAGTGCTGTTGATACAATAACTGAAAGCAAAATCAAGAGAGCTTTCTATAACGAACTTAAAGATACGACAGTTTTATTGATTGCTCAACGTATATCCTCTGTTAAAGACGCTGATAAAATCATCGTTCTTGATAATGGTAATATGGTCGGCTTAGGTAAGCATGATGAATTATTGAAATCATGCAAAGTATATAAAGAGATATATGAATTACAAAATTCGGGGGTGACTGAATAATGGAACGCGTTACTACTAGAGGTTCAACATACAGAACCAAACCTAAAAATGTATTTCAATCTATCAAAAGAACACTTAAATATCTCTCAGCTAGCAAAGTTAAATTCACCTTCTGTATCTTTGCAATTTTCTTAAATGTCTTTGTTAATCTTTCTGGTACATATTTAATCAAAGTTATTTTGGATAATGTCATCAAGCCAATTTCCGAGGGTAAATTGGACAGTATATATTCTTTATATGTATTCCTTGGTATGATTGGTTGTTACGCTTTGAGTTTTTTGTTTTACATCATCGAGATTATGCTTTTAGTCAGAATCTCTCAGGATGGTTTGAAGCGTATGAGAAATGAATTATCAAATAAACTTCTGAATTTACCATTAACTTTCTACGACAAAAATACACACGGTGATATTATGAGCCGTTTTACAAACGACATTGATATGATCAATGAAATGTACTCATCCTCATTCAACGAAATTTTGATCAGTGTATTAAGTGTTATTATCATCGGTGTCTATTTATTTGTTCTTAACTGGGTCATGGCTTTAGTTGCATTTGTTTTTATACCTATTGTTTTGATGACTATCAATTTCTTTTCAAAAAGAACAAGAAAAGAATTCCACGCAACTCAACTTAAATTAGGTGAACTTGAAGGATATTCTGAGGAGATTTTGCAAGGACAAAGAATCGTTAAAACTTTCAATAAGGAAGATGATTGTCTCAATGAATTTAAACAGATAAACACTGAGTTCAATGAGCACTCTTTTAAATCTGTTTTCAATTCTACATTAACAATCCCTATTGTTAATAATATCAACAGCATCAACTTTGTTATTTGTTGTTTGGTTGCTGGTTTATTAGTTTTCTTCAATGTAAATATTCCAGGTGCTATTGTAACAACTGGTGTTTTAGCATCTTTTATCAATTTCATAAGACAATTCACACGCCCTTTGAATAGAATAACTCAACAGATCAATGTTGTTTTGGCTGCTTTAGCTGGTGCAGATCGTGTGTTCAATTTATTAGATATGAAAGATGAAGATGATAATGATAACGCAGTTTATTCTTTAGTTGAAGAAGATGAAAAAAGATATTGGACTGATGGTAATGTGAAAATTGCTGTAAAAGGTGACATAAGATTATATGGTGTTGATTTTAGTTATGTTAAAAATCAACCGATACTTCATGATATAAGTTTGTATGCAAAACCAGGGCAGAAGATTGCATTCGTCGGTTCTACTGGAGCTGGTAAAACTACGATTACAAATCTTTTAACAAGATTCTATGATATTGATGAAGGAAGAATCACCATCGATGGAATTGATTTGTCGAAAATTGATCGTAAAAGTATGCGTAAATCAATGACTTTGGTTTTACAAGATACACATTTGTTCTCTGGAACAATTATGGACAATATACGTTTTGGTAATTTGAATGCAACTGATGAAGAATGTATTGAAGCAGGTAAGATAAGTCACGCAGATAATTTTATAAATAAATTACCCGATGGTTATAACACTGTTATCTCTGGAACTAACGATACACTCTCACAAGGTCAAAGACAGCTTTTATCGATCGCAAGATGTGCTGTATCAAATCCACCAATTTTAATATTGGATGAAGCGACTAGCTCTGTTGATACAAGAACAGAAAAATATATTTCTATGGGAATGGATGAGTTGATGAAAAATAAGACAACTTTTGTAATTGCTCATAGATTGTCAACTGTTCAAAATGCTGATGCTATTATGGTATTAGAACATGGGCAAATTATAGAAAGAGGCAATCACGAAGAGTTGCTTGAAGAGCGAGGTAGATATTATTCACTTTGTATTGGTGCAGCAAAATTAGAGTGATTAGAATTCTGTTTTTGTAAATTTTTTCAAGAAAAGTTCGTTGAAATTATCATCGTTTGTTGTGTCAATTAAACTATTTAGATAATTAGTCATATTTATGACTTTGCTGAATTTAAAGACGTCATCTTTGACGCAGTTCAATCCTTCATACATCTTCATATAAATGACACTTGGATTGTCACTATTCTTGAAATATGGGTGACAAGTGAACAACAATTTATTTTTAAAAGGTAATTTTAAAAATTCTTGCATCTCTTCAAGGGCAGCACCATTTTGATCATTAAACTTAACGATCAAATTATCATAATTGATTCTGCTTTTTCTTTTATTCCATTTAGTTCTTGCTTGTTCAAATGAACTGTAGTGTAAAAAATTGATTTCAATATCTCCTAAGCGATATATCTTACATGTTTCTAAATCAAGATTGTTAAGTTTTAAAAAATCCTTGCATTTGATTGAGTTTTTATCTGTGATATTTTCTAAATCACAAGATAAATAATAATTTAAGTTTTTTAAAAATTTCAAGTAATCGGAACTTGGAAAGGATAAACCAATTGTAGGTGTTCTGTATATTAAAGAATAGTTATCATAAACAAAACCACCAAAACAGTTGTTTGATATGATTGAAAAATCTCTATTTTTCAATCTCGCTCTTCTTATTGGAGCGATAATCTTCTTTGTTAATCTTAATAATGTAGTTCCTTTTGACATAGCATTGTTATTTTAATACATAACTATATAAAAGAAAACAAAGAAAGTTGGAAAAGCAAAAACACTGACAAATTGTATTCTTGATTAATAAATTAAAGTTGTTTTTTAAATTTTTAGAATGAAACATCTATTTTTTTTAAGAATATACTTTAAAAGCGAGTTTTGAAAAGAGAATAGCAACAAGAAATCGACAATTTTTATTAAATATGTATAAATATATATTAAATTTACTAAAATATATTTAGTAAAAATCTGTTTTTAATTTTTGAAAAGAAAAAGAGGAATATATGAGTTTATTTTTATCGAGTTTACCACAACTGGAAAGTACTGACTTTTTGTTGCTTAATTGGGACAACCCTAATGCCATAGCATATAGTTTTTTTGAGATATTTAATTATGTGATTATCTTGATATGCTCATTAGGATTTCTTTCACAATTATTCTTTTTCATCTTTTCATTTTTGAAGAACAAAAGTCTACCTAAATCGGATAAATATCACAGAATTGCAATTATAATTCCAGTTCACAATGAAGCGGAAGTAATTGAGAAAACAATTCATACGATTAAAACAAAGCAGAAATATCCGATGGATTTGGTAGATATTTTTGTGTGTTGCCATAACTGTACTGATAATTCTTATGAAATTTGTCAAAAGTTAGGTGTCACAACTTTGAAACTTGATGATCCAGATCCAAGACATGCATTAGCAGTTTATCCATTGGATTACATATTGAAATATATAATTGAAAATAAACCTGATTATTACGATTTTGTAATCAAGATGGATGCTGATAATATACTTGATGATAATTTCCTCTCAGTGATGAATGATGGTTATTCAAAAGGCTATAAAGCTTGCCGTGGATATTTAGCTAGCACCAATTTAACTCAAAATAATTGGACTAAAGTTTCCGGATTGTACTATATGCGTGATTCGAGAATTTCATGTCAAGTTAGAGAAGCTTTCCATTTATCATCGATGCTTGATGGTGGTGCTGGAATGATGCTAAGCATGGATTTATATAAACAATTTAACGGATATGGTGCTAAAGGCGGATCTGATGATATTGAGATAACATTACTTCTATTATATAGACGAGTTAAAATTCATTATCTTAAAGATGCTATTGTTTATAACGATCAACCATCTACATTCAAAGATACTTTCAACAGAAACTCCAGAATGGGACACGGTTTGAATTTATTGTTTTTGAAACATTCACCAAGAATGATATTTGAAGGTATTTTCACTGGTAAGATAAGTTTGATAGATTTATTCTTGCAATTGTTGTTTATTCCAACATCCTTCATCTCATTTGTTTGGCTTATTCCGTATTATGTGACAATTTTAATCTTCCATATGTGCAATTTCTTCGTACCTGGTGGAATTGAATGTATGAATGTAATTATGTCACCAGGTATGTCAGGACAGTACATCATAAACATATTGATGAATGGTGGTATCTTCTTATTATCAATCGCTGTCTTATATATCATTGAAACTGTAATTTGTACAGTAAGTGCAAAGAAAGTTATCAAAATCGATGGCAAGAAGATGGTATCAGGTATCTTCTTATCTCCATTGTTCATGCTTTTGTACAATGTTTGCATTTTCGCAGGTATTGTTTCCAAACCTAAATGGAAGAAATTAAAACGCAATGTTGATTTTGATGATAATAAACCTATCAATCCACCTAAGTTTATAAAGCCGAAGAGAAAAGTTAAAGAAACAGCGTAAAATAAAACTGCTAAGGAATTTGGACCTTAGCAGTATTTAATTTACTTATTTTTCGTTAGTTGAATTGTTTTTATTATCTTCAACGAAATCTTTTTCAGCTTTCTCACGAATAACATTAGGGAAATTCATATCTTGTTTATTATCGAAGATAACTCTTTGTAAAGCACTTGCGATAAGTTGAGGTTGGTCAATATCATTCAATACATAAGGAGCATTAACAACGTTTCCGTTTTTATTTGTTACTCTATTTCCAACTGGGGTAGTGATTAATATATCACCAACTTTGAATAACCTATCAATAATACCGATTCTTATATCAACACCGGATATGTCAGAATAGTACAATGATGTGTATTTGAATGTGACCACTCCGTGTGTGATGATTATTCTTTGATTTGTTATAGCGTAACTTTCATTTTTGAAGGCTTTGAATGATGTTATAGCTTTTCCTAAAAATATCCAAAATGGTGTTAAATGTATCAAAAAGAATATGACAAGAAAAACAATAATACCAGTTATCATCGTTTTTGGCAATTCCTGGAATGGCACAAAGAGAGCAAAAGTTGTTAAAAATATCGCATCAAAAACAACAAAAATAAATGCAATTATAAAACCTGAACATATTTTTGATAAGATATAGGACTTTTTATTAGGTTTTAACTCTTTTAAAATGACTTCGTCTTGTCCAAGTATACTTTCAATAGTACCACCATCTTTTATATTTGACTCTTCGAAATACTTTTTCTGTTGTAATGTTATTTTGTCAAATTCAGATAATTTGTCGTAATTTTTTTGCTCTTCTAAATTTTCTGACATCTTATGCTCCTTTCGGCATTTAATTATTATACATAAATCATAAAGTTTATATATTATCGTTTATATGGATTATTTATTGATGAACATTAAAAAATATGACAATTTTTAATATAATATTTACCTATCAGGGCATGGTGTAGCTTGGTATCACGCTTGCTTCGGGAGCAAGAGATCATGGGTTCAAATCCCATTGCTCTGATTTTTTATTTGGTAAGTATATTTGATTTTTATAGTTTTAGTTGTTTGTTTTTTCAAATACAACGGCAATGTTATGCAATAAATATTGAAATTAGCGTCGTATTTAACATTGTTTCTTAATGAAGAATCTAATTCTAATGTATATTTTTCATTTATATTCTTTATAGTTGGTTCAACAAAAGTACATTTGAAATTTTGCAAGCTAGTATTTGAAATGTTGTAGCTGTAAGTTAAGTTGTATATATTTCCTGTTTTGTCTATTTGATAATTTGTTTTTGTAATGTGTAGTGGTAATTCATAAAGATGAAGAACAAGAAACATGCGTGAATTTTGAATCGTTGATGAGTAATTGTGTTTTATAAAAACATTATTATCAAAATAAATTTCATAGATAGCATTTTTATATTGAATATGTAAATTGTTTGAATTTAAAAGCAAGCTTGTATAAGATTTGGTGTAAATAGATGGTGTTATTACTTGGTTAACAGACATATATTTATCAATTATTTTCTCAACGAAGAAGCTTGTTTTAGAAGAAGCTGTAACAGGAAGCTCATTTTCTATTGTGTAGTCATGACCATATGAATTTTCATTATTATCCGTATTTGTGTTTGATAATCTTGCTAAAGCTATTGGCATAGAAGGATTCGTTTCTTGCATTATAATTTGATCTAAAGAGATGCTTGATAACGGTGATATTTGTGAAAAACGATCTTCAATTGTATCTACAAACGTAATTTTCTTTGGTGTAAATGTTGAAAATGTATCATTTGTGATTAATTTAGAAACGAGAATTGATTTTGTTTTTGGTGTGATTAAAACATGATTTATATAAGAAATCTTTGATAAAAATATAACACCTGAAAAATAAGATGTGTCTTTTGAAAAAGAAATTGTAAGTTTTGTATTTTTAGTTTTTTCATCTATTTTTATGTTGTAGGAATAAGAACAATTTAAAAACAAAGTTATATTTGTTTTTTCATCCAAAGGGATATTTTCTAAGATAAATTCTTTCTTATTTTCATTAGATGTAACTTCAAAATATAATTTTGATGAGTTTTTATCAACTAAAAGATGTGTAAATTTTATCATTTTATTCTTCCTCTCTATTTATTAAAACAACCTTAGAAGGAGCTTGTAATGCAGGGTTATTTTCATTTATCTGCTCAACTATGGCTGAATATATTTTCATTGTCGTATCATCTGGTCGATAATTTGTTAAGACACGATAGTTAACTCCATAAGTATATGGAATGGTCACATATAAATTTGTTTCATAATTAAAATATCTAAGTTCTACTTTCAAATCTGTGCTTCGATCAAATTCTTCACCAAGTTTATACGAACAGGTGGAATTTTTTATACAAGTGACAATCAAGGAAGTTTCTTTTTGTTCATCTATTGATGAATCATTTGATAGTGAAGTTTGTGAATTTGAGATAAAAAAAGAGAATGAGGAAGAAACTTGTTCTCCTTTACACGATGTTGGTAAAATAAATAATAAACTTAATAAAAAAAGTAATTTTTTCATGGTCTTAGTATAGACAATAGTTTATTATTAATAAAGGAGTTAATTATGAAAGATAACAAAAGTGGATATCTTAAAAAACTCAGTCATGCTTCAAAAGAAAATAAATATGTTGAGAATTATTCCTTGGAATTTTCGCTTTTTGTTTATAAATATCAAACTTTGGAAAACGCACTTTTAAAAATGTATCAAAAAAATGATGAAGGAGTTTTGCAGATAGTTTTGAAAGTTCTTTTGAATGAAATGTGTTCATCAGATGATGATAAAAAGCAGAAGTATTTTAAAAAACATTTTAACAATCTTCTCACAGTGATGAAAATTCGCAACAAACTTGTTCATTCATTTTTTGTTGATGAGGATGTGTTTGCAAAATTAAATGAAGAAGAATTGAAAATTGATGATAAAATTGTCAAATTTTCAAATGAAGACATAACGAAGAATTTCATGACGATATGCAACTTGATAGATGATGAGATAGGTGCTTTAGAAAATTTCAAAAACTTGAAAACTGAAGATGATGAGCAGTTACAATTTTAATTATTAAAATTAAATTGGTTTAACTTATAAAATAAAAAAAACTGGGAACCAATGATGTGTACCCAATAAGCTGGACAAGTTAATTGGATTATATCATAAGCTCAACATGGATGCTTCCCTAAATTTGGAAGGAGGCATCCATTTTGTTTTGCTTTTAATCCTTTTGTTGTTGTAATAGTTAATATATTCAGA
>CALVKB010000003.1 GCA_944332485.1 uncultured Bacilli bacterium
AATTCGTGCTTTTTTGCATGTGTTGTTTTTTCAATTTTTTTAGTGCTTAGTTTTGCATTAAATATGATAAATAACTTTTCTTCACATTAATTGTATATATATTATTAAACAATTTATTAAATTTGATAAAAATTGGTTATTTTAATTTTAAACCATTAAATAAATATTAAATCAACAATATATTTTTAGATAATCAAATTTTATTTAAAAGCAAAAATTTAAAAGACATATTTTTATAAATTTATTAAAATTAAAACATGGCTTTGGATAATCTTGTCTGCAACACGATATATGCAGATATTAAAAAGAAATTTGAGAATGGATTTGTATCGGATATTTACAAAATATCGAATACAGATTATTGTTTAAGCATGCACTCAGTTAACTTTGAGAACAAAAGAAGAAATCTTGTGATATCACTTGATTTGAAAAATCCGTTCATTGGTTACACTTTTGAAAACTTGGTTAAAGTTAACGATAATTCACCTTTTTTCATCTTTGTAAAAAAACTTAAAGGTACAAAATTAGTTAAGATTGACAAAGTTGAAAACGAGAGAATCTTTTTATTTATTTTTGAAAAACTTGAATCAACGACCATAGATTTAGAACAGAATAAAACTTTCAAACTCTACGTTGAACTTTTTCCAAATCATCCTAATCTTGTAGTCTGTGATGACAAAAACAAAGTTCTCAATATATACAAAGAGAAAGGTGACTTTTTAAGTGACCACTTCCTTACAAAAAATTGTCTTTATGAACTTGATTCCACACGTTTAACTTTAGATCAATGTCACAGTTTAGAGGATGTTTGTAAAGTATTATCGAATAAAACTTACAAATTGTTTTCAAGTATCTGTAAAGATGACACACAAGTTTCGCAGTTAGTTCAGCAAATTGAAAATTCAAAAGATCTATTTATAATTGACCAAACTATTCAACCATTTCATTTTTTCAATGCTGATGCCAAACTAATTAAAGTTGAAGATATTTACAAGTTCTTCATCACTGATCAAAAGAAGATTGCTAGTTATTTAAAAGAGGAAGCTTTGAGAAAAGATCTTGAAAAATTTTACAAACAATCAAATAAAAAACTTAAAAATTTAGAGGATGATTTGAATAAAGCAAACAATTCATTGATCTACAAAGATTATGGCAATTACATATTGCAAACAATGTATGATTTTGATGAAACACCAGAAACTATCATATATAAAAGCAATAAAATTTCCTTAAACCCAACTTTAAGTATGTCTGAAAATGCTGCTATTTATTTTAAAAAATACAAGAAAGCAAAAAATGCAATTGAAATTTTAAAAACACTCATTGAAAAAACTAAATTGGACATTATTTACTTTGAGAAAAAATTGTTGCAATTTGATAAAGCCAACTTCCAAGACCTTCAACAAATGAAGGAGGAATTAGCATATCTTGGATATATAAAAGCAACAAAAACCAATAAAAAACAAAAGAAGAACAACAAACAAAAAAAATACTCACCTCATATTTTAAACACACAATTTGGTGACATTTATTATGGGATGAATGATTTACAAAATGAAACATTGACTTTTTCAATAGCTAAAAAAGAGGACATCTTTGTTCATATAAAAGATTACCCTGGTTCACACATAATAATCAGACGTGAAAGTTTTAATAAAAACAAGGATAAAATACTTAAAATAGCAGCTCAATTAGCACTTTATCTATCAAATGTTGATCAAAGTGAAATCTACTACACCCAAATAACCAAAGTTAAGAAAAACAGCAACAAATTAGGCTTGGTCAATTTGAAAGATTATCAGACAATTTTTGAGAGGAAAGACCAAAAAATACAAGAATTTTTAATTAAGAACTTAAAATAAAACATTAATTTGTAATACAAATTTATTTTATTATATAATTTAAACGTTGCCTTGTTAGTTAAGTGGTATAACGAGTCCATGGTAAGGATTAATCGCTAGTTCGATTCTGGCACGAGGCACCATTTTTTATTAGTTTGATATTATATTTATAAATAATTAAATATTTGATAAAATTTAATAGTATTTATAAAAGTAAATTAATTGGAGGTATATATGTCATCAACTTCAACAAAAAAACCTAAAAAAACTAATACTGCTTTTCGTAGATTTATAACTTGGTTTAAAGATACTGCTTGGATTCAAGTTTTGTTAATTATACTTTTAATTTTCGGTCTTATGGCTTTGGTTCCTGTTACTGTTTCAGGTATTAAAAGTTTGATTGATGCAAGTGGTGAATCAACCTTCTACAAAGACCATCGTATAACTTATGATGAGATGCTTACTAAAGTTAATGAAAATTCCGAAGTTACAATTTTCTTTTATTCCCCAACATGTAGTCACTGTGAGCAAGTTCAAGACAAAATTGAACAATACTACACCGAAACTGAAAATGGTAAAAATCGTATAGTTTACACAATTGATATCTCCGATACTGATTATATAACAGAATCTCAACTTCAAATCCTCCACGGTGAATATGAGAGAGTTTATGATACAGAAGATCCTTCATTGAAAAACGATGAATATGATGAATTCAAATCCGCTAGTGCAAATTCAATTCCAACTCCTACCATTGTTTTGTACGTTAATGGCGAACCTAGCAGAATAAGTTTAGGTGTTGATGAATCCAATCCTGTCCGTTACATGGAAGAAGTTTTCTACAAAGATTTATAATGAAGAATAAATTATCGACAAAATTTAAAATGTTGGCTTGTTTGATGCCAACATTTTTATTAACATCATGCTCACGATTTTCTTTTTACGATTCATTGAGTATCTCATATGAAGAATTAAATGAGAAAAAAACTGAAGAGGAATCCTTCTTTTTGATTTTATATTCAAAAAGTTGTTCAGCCTGTCATTCAACTCAACCTTTGGTTGAAGAATATTACAAAACTTCTGATGTTCCTTTCTACACACTTGAAATATATTCACTATCTGATGAACAGGCAGTGACTTTAGCTAACGAGATTGAACAAACATACAAAGAAAATTTTGATAATTATCAATTTGACAGCGTAACACCTGAAAATTACGATGATAGTTTTTTCTATCAAAGTCTTGTAACTCCGACCTTCATACTTTATAAAAGTTTCCAAATGGTCGATGTTCGTTTTGGTTTTGATTCAAAAAAATATACTCTCGAAGGTATGTTCGAGAGTATGTTACAATCTTAGTCTTTTTTATTCTTCCAAGTATCTAAAACACATTTAGGTACTAATGTTGAGATATCTTGATTGAATTTATAAAGTTCTTTAACTGTGGAACTTGAAAGAAATGAGTATTTTGTGCTTGCCATGAAATAGATAGTATCAATCTCATTATTTATAAAGGTGTTTGTTGCATTCACACTGAATTCATACTCATAATCTGATATAGCTCTCAATCCTCTAACCAAACACATGCAACCCATCTGTTTAGCTTTTTCAATAACTAAGGAATCTGTCGAGCAAACTTCGATATTTTTATAATCTTTAAAAGTTTCTTTAACCATTCCAACTCTTTCTTCAAGAGTGAAAGTGTATCTTTTTTGTGAATTATCAGCAACTAAAATAACTACTTTGTCAAACAATTTACTAGCACGAATGGCAATTTCAACATGCCCATTAGTAATTGGATCGAATGATCCTGGATAACAACATTTTTTCATAAGACTACTCCAAATAATATTTATAAATAAACTTCTTTCCGTATTTATATTTTTTATAAGTGAAATGTTCAACTTCGGTTAACTCATCAAGAGTTTCACAGATTACTATCGCATTAGGATTTAATAATTCCATCTCATACAATTCACTTACGATCTTTGTATGAATCTTCATTACATAAGGTGGATCTAAATAAACAATATCAAACTTTATTTTATTAAATTGCAAATTTTTCAAGCATGTCGCGTAATCCATCTTCATCAAAACGCATTTTTCATTATCTTCTGAAAATAACTTCATGTTGGACTTTAGAACATCGAAAGTTTTATTTGTACATTCATTGAAATAAATCTTTTTAGCCCCTCTTGATAATGCTTCAAATCCGATTGCCCCACTCCCAGCGAATAAATCTAAAAATGTGCTGTTATTTATCCTATCATTCAATGATGAAAAAACAGCTTCACGTATTTTATCCATTGTCGGGCGAGTTATTTTGTTATCAGGGACATTTAAAACTCGACTTCTGTATTTACCTGCGATAATTCTAAGCATCAAATACCTCTCATCTTTGAAAGAACTTCATCCTGAAGTCTTTTTAACAACGATAATAATCTCTTTCTTTTATATCGATAATCGATAACCACAGGTAAGGAGTTCAATTCATTTCTTTTAATATTAATCTGCTCTTCGTAAAGTTTAACTTGATTTTTCAAATTAGCTTGTTTAAAACGGTTGAGAATCTCAATTTTCTCGTCAATATCACTTTTAATCATCTTAACTTGGATACTTTTATTAACTTCCTCATCCGCTTTTACATATTCGATGTAATAAGGATGACAGAGAATATGTTTTCTCAATCTATCAACTGCTTTTTTCAATTCCTCATTGGAATCTTCATCATACAATTCATCAAACTTCATATTTTTTATTATATAAAAATTAGTAAATTAAAGTTGACTAACAAGTATTTACTTAAATTTAAAGAAACTTATATATTAAACAACACATATAATTTTCACTTAAATTTATCATATTTACTAACCAATTCACCTTTTGAAAAATTTTAAAAAAATATGTTAAAATTAATAAGAAATAAATACAAAGGATTTTTTCAAATGATTACAATACACTATGATGATGAAAAACTTCTAAGACAAACTTTGAACAGTTGTCCTGTTCCTATTACGGAAACTGACAAACAGCAAGTTTTAGAGATGAACGAATATTTAAAACTATCTCAAGATGAGGAATATGCCAAAAAACACAAAATAAGAGCCGGAATCGGTTTAGCTGCTAACCAAATAGGTTTGAACAAAAGAATGCTGGCAATTTATCTTCATGATGATAAAGAATATTCATATGCTTTGATAAATCCTGTTGTTAAATCACGTTCGATTCAACAAGCATTTATATCATCTGGTGAAGGTTGCTTATCGGTTAAAAAAGATAAACCTGGATATGTCTATCGTTCATATAAAATAACTGTTGAAGCTTATGATGCTATACAAGACAAAGTTATAACAATAAAAGCCACTGGATATCTTGCTATTTGCTTACAACATGAACTTGATCATCTCGATGGTATTCTTTACTACGATAGAATTGATAAATATGATCCTTTCAAAAAAATTGAAAATGCTATGGAAATATAAGGAGAATGTAATGCCAAACGAAACAAAAGAAGTTAAAACAACGAAAAAAGAAAAAAATACTCTCAATATACTTTCCAAGTCTCCTATTAAAATTTACGCCTTAGGTGGTCTTGGTGAAGTTGGTAAAAATATTTACTGCTTTGAAGATGATAAATCAATAATAATTGTCGACTGTGGAGTGATGTTTCCAGATGACTCATTACTTGGAGTAAATTATGTCATACCTGATTTTACTTATTTAATTCAAAACCAAGAAAAAATCAGAGCGTTGATAATAACTCACGGACATGAGGACCATATAGGTGGTATTCCATTTATACTTCAACTTTTGAAAATTCCTGTCATCTACGCACCGAAATTAGCAGTTGCTTTGATTCGAAACAAGATCAATGACTTTAAATTAAGAGACCCAATTCCATTAATTGAATACAATGAAAATTCGATTTACCATCTTGGTGATTTCACAATAAGATTTTTCCACGTAACACACTCAATCCCTGATTCATACGGAATTATCATCGATACTCCACAAGGCAGAATCGTTGAAACTGGAGATTTCAAAATTGATTTAACACCAATCGATGCAGACTTCAACATAACAAAACTAGTTGAAATCGGTAACGAAGGAATCGATCTGTTGATGGCTGACTCAACAAACGCTGAAAAAGAAGGCTACACACCATCTGAAAAAAGTGTCATATTCTCAATTCTTGACACCTTCCAGCAAGCGTATGGTCGTATTATCATTTCTACCTTCTCATCCAATATCTCACGTATTGCACAGATAGTTGATGCCACCAGACGTTTCAATAAAAAACTCTGTGTCATCGGTCGTTCGATGGAAGCAAATATCAATTCTGCAAGAGAATTTGGTTACATAAAGATAAAAGATTCAGATTTGATCGATGTTGAAAAGATAAATAACTACAAGAAAAATGAGATTGTGATACTCTGCACAGGTTCCCAAGGTGAACCATTAGCCGCATTATCAAGAATCGCAAATAACGAGCACAAATATATTCATATTGTTCCAGGTGACAGCGTTATCTTTTCTTCATCCCCAATTCCTGGCAATACACAAGGTATCAACACCGTTGTAAATAAACTTATCAAAGCTGGTGCCACTGTCTATCAAAATGACCAACAATACAGCCTTCATGCAAGTGGTCACCCGTCAAAACAAGAACTGAGACTTTTACAAAAACTCGCCCGTCCAAAATACTTCATGCCAGTGCATGGTGAATATAGAATGTTGAAAATTCACGCTGAATTAGCACAAGAGATGGGTATGCCAAAAGAAAACACTTTCGTTTGCAATAACGGTGATGTTTTAAATTTGTTCAATCACAAAGTAACCCGTTCAATGCATACTATCGGAACTGACAGCTTGTATATCGATGGTATGGATGCTGTTTCACTTTCTACAAGTGTTATCAAAGATAGAAACATCATATCAAATGAAGGAATGGTGGCGATTTATATCATCCTGGATTCTCAAAATTCCAAACTTTTAAATTATCCAATTGTTAGAACAAATGGATTTATGATGGTTTCCAAATCAAATATCATCTATCGAATAAGTGATGCTGTTTATAATGGTTTATCAAAACTATTAGCGAAAGAACGTGTCACATACCAACAGATCAAAGATACAATAAGGCAGGGTGCTTCACGTTTCATATATTACGAAACCAAACGTCGTCCGATGATCATCCCAGTTGTCTTAACTAAGAACAAAGATGTTGATCTTAAGGAGATAAAACAAAATGGCTAATCTTATCTTAGGTTCCTCATCACCAAGAAGAAGACAACTGATGAATGAGATAACCGATAAATTTGAAATTGTAAATTCCGATTTTGATGAGAATTTGATCAAATCAAGGATAAATGATCCAAAATTGTTAGTTCGACTTTTAAGTATCAACAAATCAATTGAAATCTCATTGAAAACAAAAGATAAGTATGTGTTAAGTTGTGACACCTTAGTAAGTTTTCAAAACGAGATACTAAACAAACCTTTGACTAAAGATAAAGCCTATGAATACTTGAAAAAATTGAACAACAACACCCATGAAGTTTTAACTTCATTTGCAATTTCAATAAATGGTGTTGTCATTTATTCTGAGATTGTCACATCGAAGCTTTTCATCTTCAAGATGGATGATGATATGATCAATAGATACATAGAAACTCTCTCACCTTTGGATAAAGCTGGTGGCTATGGTGTCCAGGATAGTGAGTATATAAAATGTAAGTATGATAGTGAAAATGACTATCATAACATTATGGGTTTCCCAATTGACAATATTAAAAACGCTTTGAAATTACTAAATATAATTTAAACAAAAAGTTGAGTTTATAAAAAATACCCCTATCTTTTACTCGAAAGGGGTTATTAACTCAACTTTTTTTATTTCAACAAATTGTTCAAATTGTTGTAAAATTCCAATGCCATCTCACCGAATGAACAGATGATTCTATCCGACATGAAGATGACGTCTTTTATTTCAATTTTTTCAAATTCATCCTTTTTAACTAAACTCATATCTTTCACAACAAAGGTCAAACGGCTTCTGTTACAAGTGATCTTTTCAACATTTTCCTTGCCACCTAAAATTGTGAAAATATTGTCGTACATATTATTCAAAGTGTTCTCTTTTTTCTGCAAAGCTTCCTTTTGGGCAGATTTTTTATTTTTAAAATAGAGAACAATAATAACGACAAAAATTAAGACAACAGCTCCGATACCTAAACAAATATAAATAATATCATTAACACTTAAAAGAAAATTCATAACTACTCCTACAATAATTTCTTAATATTATCAAACATACTAAATTTTTTCTCAACGGATTTAATCAAATAAAACTCATCGACTTTTTCAATTCTAATTTTGTTTGTAATCTTATCATTGACAATATCATTACCATCGATGCAAAATAAACAATCATCACTGTTATTTTCAATCTCAATTTCCAAATTGTATTTTGTTATATCCAAAACAAAATTCGGCATTCCATTCCCGTGATAAGTTGATTTCATAACACCTAAAAAACTCACGCTCAAGCAATTTAATTCACCAAGTAACAAATTGTTATTGAAAGAATTGTAAATTCCTGAACTTCCAAAAGGGGTGCTAATTATAAAGCCAGAACAATAAACAGTGAAACAAGAATCATCTATTTTCACTTTCAATTTAATAAGTTTGCTGCTGGAAAGATGTATATCATTGACAAAAAGATGATTCCCAAGTTTATAAATATAATGCTTTACCAAATTTTCACGTTTTATGTATAAATTAACGTTATTTAAAAATGTCTTTAAATTATTCAAAACATCAATATTGTTCAAATTATCGATACTGTGATAGCCTAATTTTCCACCGTTTATAAAATAATACAAATTCTGTTTTTCATTCAAAGCCTCTTGTTTTATCTTATTTATCAAAGTCCCATCACCACCAACTACTATGTTGATATTGAGTTTGTCATCGAAAAAACAGGAGGAAGAATCTAATAATTTATTGATAGTTTCGAACAAATTTTTGTCATTCAAATAGGAAAAATACGTCAATGCATGACTATCGATTTTCTTCATTTAATTTAATCCTTTACAATGAATTATTATATAATTAAAGACGTAATAATTCATCAGGAGATAAAAAATGTCAAATAATAATATTGAAATTGAAGCTAAAGTCTTATTATCCGAAGAGGACTATGAAAAACTTAAGAAAAATTTCCGTTACGGTAAGAAAATAATACAAACTAACTACTACATCGATACTCCAAAAAGAGATCTCAAACTCAACAATATCGCTTTGAGAATTCGTCATCTCAACAACGAATTCACCCTCACCATGAAAACACCGATGTCAGAAGGTTTACTTGAAAAAAACGAAACTCTCGATGGTTCTGTTGCACTTTTGATGATCGATGATAACAAGTTTCCAAAAGGTGATATCCATGACTTTTTGGAATTGTTGGATATCGATATTTCAAAACTCAAAGTTTTAACAAAACTTATAACTGAGAGAATTGAGATTCAATATGAGTCAGGTATTGTCTCACTGGATAAGAACACTTACAACAATATAGTTGACTACGAACTCGAAGTTGAAGATTCCTCCATGTCCTTAGCCAAACAGCTCACTGAGGAGATTCTTAACCCACTTAATATCAAATTCCAATTCAACACAATAAGTAAACAATCCCGTGCAATGTCAAGCTTAAGTAGCAAAAAATAAGAAAGATAAAATTAAATAAATATATAAAAAAATCCATGTCCTTTCGGACATGGACTTTTTTAATTATCCTTCTTTTGAAATGGATCAACCAACTTGATTGGTTTAGTTGGTTTGTTAGGTTTGTTGGCAGGGTTGAACTTAGGTGTGATCGGTTTGACAAACTTGATCTTTTCAGCTTCAGCTTCTTGTTTTTGTTCAACTTTCTCGTCCTGTTTTTCAACTTTGACAACATTGATAGGTTTGATAACTTTAACTTCTGGTTCAACTTCGTTTGTCTCTTCTTCAACTGTTGTATTCTTAAGATTGTCATAGAAGGCTTTTCTAGCTTTGTTGTACTCTCTTAAGTTATCGAAATCACTTGGAGTCTTATCAAACTTAGTTTGTTGTTTCTTATTAGCATGATGTTCCAAAGTTGAAACAACTTTAGCATCCTTAACGTAACCTTTCTTACGGAAGTCTTTTCTCTCTTCCTCCATACGTTTACGTTTCCACTCAGGGATTTCTTTTTGATTTTGGAAGGTTGGGTTAACAACAGGATTGACCTTTGTAACACCCATCATAAAGGCTTCTTCTGGAGTTAAATCACCATCGTAAGTCTTGACTTTGAAACGTTTAAGATCAAATCTAACTTTCTTGAACTTGATAGGTTTGATATCTTTCGGTTTGCTTCTTTCGTCAATCTTATGCAACAATGTAACGTTGATAGGTTTGACTTCCTCTTCAGCTTGAGTCTCCTCTTGAATTGGTTCTTCAGCTACAGGTTGGACAACCTTGATTGGATTGATAGGAGCGACATTTGGACGTTTTTGCAAATTAGGATTGAAGTTGAGAGGTCCAACATGTTTGACATTTGTTTTAACACCTGTTGATGTGGTGATTTGTCTTTGTTCGATATCCTCCTCCAACAAAGGTTGACTGACAAGTTGATTGTCCTCAACTTCATCATCTGGATAACGATCTTCAAGTTCACCTTCTTCAATGATAGGTTCATAGCGAGGTCTAGATTCAAGGATGACTTCATCCATCATCTCTTCAACTTCTTCATCGATAGGTTCTTGAGAGATGATATTATTAATATCTTCATCAAGAGCTTCTACTTCCTCAAGTTCTGCTGTTTCAAGATTTTCTGAAGTAACTTCACTATCTTCAGACACTTGAGTATTTAATTCGTTGTTCTCAAGTTCATCATTGATATATGGATCAAATGAAAGTTGTTCTTCAACATACAAAGGTTCTTCAATTGCTCTTTGTTCGATGATAACTGGTTCACCGAGAGCTTCAACTTCCTCTTCAATCTCCTCAGCTTGAGCTAATAGATTATTGTTCTCTTCGTTAGATAAAACATCCTCTGATAATTGTTCAACTTCCTCCAAAGGTGCTAACTCTTCACTAACTTCAGCAGCACTTTCCTCTTGAGTAGGTTCATCAACTATCTCATCACTTACTAAATTACTTGCTTCACTACTTAAGATAATATCATCACTTAGTTCTTCATGAGTATCAAGTTGTTCAACTTCCTCTAAAGGTACAATCTCCTCTTCGTGGTCGCTGAATGTTGAACTTGTATCCAAAACTTCGCTTTGATTGTAGTAATTTTCCTCTTCTGAAGGTTGTTTTTCACTGAGAACTTCATCATCCTCAACTAATGGATAAACTTCCTCTAAAGGTACAACATTCTCCAAAGGTTCTTGGATTTGTTGTCTATTTTGAAGTTCTTTCTCCAATTCCTTATAACGTTCATCGAAGATAAGTTCATTGAACTTGTTCTCCTCATAATCATCAGGAGTTAAGAAGATATCTCTTTCAACATTGTTCAAATCAACATCGTGAACGATAGGTCTTTCTCTAACTTCAGGAGTGTAATCTTCAAGAATCTCATCTGTTTGTTCTTCACTAAGTTCGTCTTGGACAAACTTATTATCTTCAACAACACTTTCAGTTTGTGGTTCTTCAGTTATATTGACATAGTCTTCCTGTGGGAAGTCAAGAGCATCAACTGGGGTAAGAACAAATGGATTGACAGCGTTGAGTTTAAGGTAAATATCCTGGTAATCTGTTTGTTCAGTTGTCTGTTCAACAACATCAGTGATATTCTTCTCAACAATATCTTCCTTGGTGAGTAACTCATATGGAATATCTTTATCAAGTTGACGAACTGAACGGCCTTCTAATAAGAACCAATCATCCTCTCTTGTAGTCACATCCTCACTTACCAATTGATGGACAGGAGTTTCAAATAACTGCAATGTGACAGGGATATTCTCATCATAGACATCGGTCTTCTCATCGAAGAATGTGACTTTGGCGATCATATCTTCATCGATAGTGATGATACCATCGAGATTTTGACGATCCAAAGTGCTTTGCTCATGTAAAGGTGAGAAATTAGCAATTGTGTAAATTTCTGGATTTTCAGATGGATAGGAGAAACTGTTTGTTTTCTTCACTTCACTTGCAACAAGATCATTGACAAGTTTCTCATCTTGAGTTTCCTCTTGTACCAAAGGAAGTGGTGTTTCAAGTAAACCGATTGAATTGACATCAGCTTCGGTGACAACTTCAGATGGATAGATAACAGTTTCTTGAACTTGTTCAGCTAAAGGTTCAACTTTCTCAGAGACAGCTTCATTGACATTGGTTTGTCTGAACAATTCATCGTAAGAATCACTTAAGCGGTTCTTCTGATCATCAAGTTTGCAGATTGAATATATATCTGCTTGTGGTTGAGAGATAAGTTCCTCCTGAACTGTGGTATTTTGAACTTTCTCGTAATCGACTTTTGTAATAGTGGTGTTTAAACCTGCTTCTTCGACATCTTTAAGATATCTGTGTTCGGCTTGAATAGCTCTTCTTTCAGCGTTAGGTTTTCTAAGTAACCATGAAACTCCACGCATCACAGCTGCGATCAAAAGAATTCCATTGAACAATATGAAGAACAAGAACAACATCTCAACTACCATATAGGAAGTCAATGGTTGACTGTTCATCACGTTTTCAAGCAACGCTTGTTGACCGAAATTACTTCCGAAGATGAAATCAACACAGACATTAAGTTTGTCCAACCCTTGCATAATAGGGACAATCCAAACTCTCATGTAATCATTTGTGAAGAAGAAATCATATACACTGTTGTAAGTCTTGTAAACTCCATCAACTTCAGTAGTGAACATCCATCCAAACTTGACGATCAATATGAACAATGCCAAGACTGATAGAATGCCAACTACAACACCGGTTGCGATATGGCGTGAATTTGTGTAATGTTTCCAAGAGAACTCATCGGCTAATTCCTCTTCGTTAAGAATAGGGATAATTTCACCGGATTTAGAAATTGTGTACTCATCTTTAACTTGATTCTGCTCGACATCACGCAAATATTCATTTTTAGCTTTCTGAGCACGGGATTTTGCTTTGCTTTTTTCAGAAGCACGTAAGCAAAGGTGAACCAAACCGACAATAAGAACTTCGAGCAAGACAAGAACGATAACCAAGAAAATCGAACCTGCTAACATCATCGAATTGAAGTAAACACCATTGAGCAATGGGTTAGAACCGATTTGGTTCTGTTCGAAACTACCGAATAAAGTTTTATCTATAGTATTGAAGAAACCAATTATGGAGTTGACAATATTGTTGGAGTAAATCTTACCTAAGACTGAAGCATCATCTCCGTTTGGATAGAAGTATCCCAAGAATCTAAAAACGAAAACTAATGCGAAGATAACGGCAAGAATAACACCGAAAATCAACAATCCACTACCACGATGTTCACGGTAATTTTTGTAATCGAATTTTTGAACAATCTCATCTGCTGTTAAAACTGGAACTTTGTTACCATTGACGGTTCCAGCGTAACTTCTTTCGACAATTGTAGTTGTAGGTACTACCTCTGTAGTTGTAGTTGTCGTAACGACTTTGTTTCCATCAACAACACTATGTTGTTCTACTAAGTCTTTGTTGGACAACTCTTGGTTTTTTGGTTTCTTGCTCATAAGACTATCTCCTTAATTGCATATTAAATAGACTTAAAAAATAAGTTATGTATATAACTTAATAAGTAGTATATAAAAAATAATTAGAATAAACAACTTTAATTATTTTTTGCTGGTCAACATATGGCTCATTTTGTAAAAAAACAGCACATTTTTTTGCTTTTAAAAATATCTAAAACTGCTATTTAATATGCATTAAAAAGATAGTATTTAACTAAAACATTTTTAATATTTATAAAAAGTTGTTTTTAAAAATTTAATTATTTTGCTTTTCTTGTTAATTTATTTAGTTATTTATATAAATTATATTAAATTAATGAATATCAATAAAAATCTATTATTAATATGACTTCAAGACATTAAAAAAAGTGGTCGATTCGACCACTTATTATCAATATATAATTTAATTATTTACTTTGATGTTTTTTGTAATATTCCTCAGCCTTGCTGCGGTAGATATGTTCCTCTTCTGGAAGACAACGTACGAAATGATCCTTGTAAACTTCAAATAATTTTGTCTTTGTAGGATCTGTTGTATTTTGATAAATACGAACTTGTTTGTTCTTTTCAATATGTGGATCTGGAATTGGAATAGCAGTTAACAAAGCTTGAGTGTAAGGGTGCAATGGTAATTCGAAAAGATGATCCGAAGAAGCGACTTCGACAATTTGACCTTGATAAATAACTGCGATTCTATCGGAGATATATTTAACAACAGAAAGATCGTGTGCGATGAACAAAACTGTCATATTTTTCTCTCTTCTAAAATCGGAGATCAAATTAAGAATCTGCGCACGGATGGAAACGTCCAAGGCTGAGATAGGTTCATCGGCGATGATCATCTCCGGGTTCATAACTATACTTCTTGCGATACCGATTCTCTGACGTTGACCACCGGAGAATTCGTGAGGGAATCTTTTCAAATGTTCCGGACGTAAACCGACTCTGACGATAATATCACTGACTTTTTGCAATCTTTCCTTTTCATTTTTGTACATGTGGAAAGCTCTCAAACCTTCAGAGACTATATAGTCAACATTAGCTCTTTCATTCAAACTGGCTGATGGATCTTGATAGATCATCTGGATCTTTGTTTTCAATTCTCTATCCAAGGAATAAGGAATTTTACCGTTTATCTGAACTCCGTTGTACAAAATAGAACCGGAGATTGTTGGGATGATTCTAGCGATAGCACGACCTATTGTTGTTTTACCAGAACCAGATTCACCAACCAAACCGAGAATCTCACCACGCTTGATATTCAAATTCAAATCATCGATAACAACTCTCATTTGAGTTCCAGATTTGAATCCGATTCTCACGTGTTTCAACTCGATAATATTATCCTCTTGTGGGGAAACTTTAACGTTTTCTTTTTCAACTGACATTTAATTTTCCTCCTTTTGAGTAGCTAAGAATTCCTTGGCGGTTTCCTGCATTCTTGATTCGAGATTTCTGATGATCAAAGGTTTCTTAACTTTAGGGGCACGTTTGTCCAAAAGCCAAGTCTTAGCAAAGTGAGTTTCACTGACTTTGAACATCTCAGGTTCCATGATAAAATCGATCTTCATAGCATAATTTGATCTTGGAGCAAATGAATCACCTTGAATTTCCTTGTTGAATGATGGTGGGTTACCTTTGATGTATGTCAAAGGTTCATCAGGAACTGCTAACTGTGGCAAACTTGACAACAAAGCCCATGTATATGGATGTAATGGACGATAGAAGATATCCTCATCTGTACCATATTCGACAATTTGACCACCGTACATAACACCGATTCTATCAGCAACACCAGCGACAACACCTAAGTCATGGGTGATAAAAACGATTGTAAAATGGTAATCTTTCTGCAATTCTTTGATCAAATCGAGAATTTGAGATTGAACAGTGACGTCCAAAGCGGTTGTAGGTTCATCACAGATCAAAATATCTGGACGACAAGCTAATGCGATAGCAATAACAACTCTTTGTCTCATACCACCTGAATATTGGAATGGGTATTCTTTATAACGTTTTTCAGGTTCAGGAATCTTAACCTTAGTTAAAAGTGAAAGAGCCTCTTTCTTAGCTTCAACTTTGGAAAGATTATGGTGAATTCTTAAAACTTCACTGATCTGTTCACCGATTGAAATCAAAGGATTCAATGATGTCATAGGATCTTGGAAAATGGTTGCAATACGGCTACCTCTGATCATGGACCATTCTTTGTTGGTCTTGAACTTAGCTAAATCAACTGTATCACCGTTGATAACTCCCCGGCGTTTCAAAGATTCAACCAAATCATCGGAGTGAGGGTTATTAACCAATTTTGATTCTTCGATCTTGACATCAACATTGCACAAATTCTTAACATCAAATATGAATTTGTCCAAATTGATGATGACGTTAGCATTGGAAATATCACTTGTTTCAATCTCATGGATGATCTTCTCAGTTGACATCTCAATTTGTTGATTCAAATAGGAAACCTTACTGGTTCTTTCAGTTTCAAGCAATTCCAAACGAGTTTCATATGTTGGAAGTTTTTGATCCAACATCTTGATTCTCGCATCGATATCCTTGTTGACTTTCAAAACATTCTGTTGAGCTTTGTTGATATCTTGAACATATCTAAGCAAACTTGGATTGATAACTTTAGCGTATTTTTTAAATCTCTCGATATCGTGAGCTTGGAAACTGTTCAATAATTCACTCTTATATTGTTCAGTGTTGGAGAGATATTTCTTTCTCAAAGTGTACAATTCAATAAGTTTAAGTTTAGCTTGCAAAATGTACATAAGATCATCGTTTGTAAATGAACTCATGAATTTTCTCTCTTCAGCGTTGAACAATTTTGTATCAAGATACGGTTTGTTTTGTAAACATCTTTCAGTTAACATTTTGTTCAATTCTTCTGAGATTGTTTCTGATTGTTTATCCAATGTTTTTGTTAATGATTCGATGGAACTTTGTATCTCTTTATAGCGTTTTGAATTGACTTCTTTGTTGCTGTTTAAAAATTCTTTGTACAAGTTGAGATTCTCTTGTTTATCCTTATCAGCTTTGCTCATGAAATACTTCTGCAAATTTGAGCTTCTACGGATCAAGTAATCTTCAATTTTGTTCAAAACATTGTAATAAATGTCCAAATACTCAGTGTAAATGTTGACTAACAACATGTAGTTATTCAAAGCTTTGGCGTGAGTTTGAAGGGTTCTTTCAACTTCAATAGGGCGTTTTGTGACAAATTCAACAACTTTAGTGTAGATATTATTCTCCATCACTTTGTAGTGTTTTTGCAAAGTCTTGACAGTTGTTAATAAACAATTAAGTAAAACTTTAACAACATCTTCAGAGATGAATTGTTCACCACTTTCATTGACAGCTTTGAAAATATCACTTAAAAGAGCGTTGGACTCTTCTGGAGTATTGCACAAACTTTGATTGTAATTACTGACTTTAGTTTGAACATTTGTCAAATATAATTTGAAATCATTTTGCAATGTTTTTTCAACTTGCTCTGGATTTGTCTTTAAGTTTCTTATAAAAGCACTGATCTCTTCTATGTTATTCTCTAAAGTTGTGTAAAGTTTTCCATGCTTAAAACTATCTAAATTTTCGGTGATGATAGCTTTAAGTTCATCACTTCCGAAATACAACTCATGACTTCTCATAAGCTTATCAACTTTATGAGAGTATTTAGAAACTAATTTTTGCTTCTTCAAAGAGGATTTTGATTTTCTATTTAAAGAGCGGTTGATCATATCAGTGTAATATAAATCATAGAAAAGCTTCTTCTCATCGCAAGTTTTTTGTAATGCTGTTTGCTTATCTAAAACCAACTTATCAAAATCAACCTTGTTCTTCTCTTTGATCAACTTGTTGATGATCTTACTATCCTGTTTTTTCTTCTCAGCGATAGTTTTTTCGTTGACTTGTTCTGTACTTCTGGATTTGAACAAAGTTAAGATATTCTTACGAGTATCCTCTTTCTTAAAAAGACGTTTGGTTACTTTAGGATCGTGAATACTGACGCCGTTCAAATAGATATGACCTTGTTTAATCTTGCTGTTTGAATCGTTCATTCCGTTCAAACATTTGGTGAAAACAGATTTACCAGAACCAGATTCACCGACAATAGCGAAGGTCTCACCACGTTTAATATCCAATGAAATTCCACGGATAACATGGTTATCATGTCCGTGAGTTTTGAAATAAACATGCAAGTTTTTGATAGAAAGAACAGTATCTGATTTGTGCTCTTGCTGTTTTTTCGGTTTCAAAGATTTGTCGATATCCAAATCTATATTGATATTATCAAGTATCGATTTATCGGTATTTTCAACAACTTGATTTATCTTTTCAAGAGTAATATTGTATTTTTTCATATACTACCCTCCTATCTGTGTGATTTCGGATCCGAAGCATCTGCCATCGCAAATCCGATGTAATAGAACGTCACCGTGATCAAAATAGTAACTAATGCCGGCAACATAACAATATGTGGCGAAACTGTCCAGTTAGCATCAGCAGCACCGTTGTTGATAACCTGACCTAAGGTTGGACGGGAAACAGATGATAATGACAATCCGAAGAAGGAAAGTGAAACTTCACCATCGATAGCAGCTGGAATGCTGTTTGCTAACAAAATGACGATAATAGAGATCAATTGTGGTAACAAATTGTGTAAAATCATGTTGTGAGGTTTACTTCCTAAAGTACGGGAAGCGACGTTAAAATCACGGTTACGGATGATGATGATCTGGTTACGGATCATCGAAGCTAAACCTAACCATCCGAATATTGTCATAACTAAAACAATAGCCCAGAACGCATCCATTCCCGACATCAAAAACGTCTTCATAAACATCATGTTGAGCAACAATGATGGAATATTTGTCAAAAAGTTTCTAATTTCAATTAAGATTGGGTCAAGTTTAGGGAAGAAACCCCAAATAGAACCTATGAACAAACCTAAAACGGCATTGATAACAGAGACGATGATAGCTAACAATAAGCTTATCTTTGCACCGGACCAAGTCAATGTCCATAAATCATTACCATCTTTGTTACAACCGAACCAGTGCTCAGCACTTGGAGCAGCATATTTCAAATTGAGATTCGGAATATTTGGATCATAATAACACCAGAAATTACCGAATATTGTGAAAAACACAACCACAGCTAATATTCCTAAACATATCCAAACCACTTTATTTTTCATCAATACTTTGAAAACTTCTCTCCAATATGAATAAGGAGCGGTATCCAATGAGTCGATACTTTCCTCTTGAACACCGATAATGGTGAAAAGTTCCTCATCGTTTGTCTTGATAAAATTATCATTAACTTTGATATCTGTCATGGCAACCTCCTTAATCATTGGCACTGGTCAATGTGATACGAGGATCGCATAAAGCGGTCAAAATATCACCTGAGACAGTCGCAACAATGGAAATAACTGATGAGAAAACAACAACAGCTTGAACAATAGCAAAATTGTTTCCGTACAAAGCGTTGTAAAGTAATAAACCTATACCATTTATGTTGTAAATCTTCTCAATGAAGAATGAACCAACCAAGCAGTACAAAATACCAGAAGGGATGGATCTAATCAATGGAATTATTGCGTTTCTCAAAACATGTTTGAACATAATTGTATTCTCTGGGACACCTTTAGCACGAGCAAATTTGACATAATCGGAGCCAAATTCATCAACCATGTAACGTCTAACCCACAAACCTGTGGACCAGAAACTACCGATACCCATGATCAATCCAGGAGCTATCAATGTTGCTTTGTTAATTGATGAATACAACATTGGAAATCCCATCAAAGTGAAGACTTCCTTCAATAAATAATAGAAAACAACAGTTGGGATAGCAAAAACTACGATGATTGCAGCGTTACCAAGTCTATCAAAGGCTTTATCTTTGTATTTTGCCATCAAAACACCGAATGGATAACCGATAAGTTCACTGACGACCAAACCGATAACGCCGACGATAACTGATGGTGGTAAAGCACCGACGATAAGTTCGTTGACCAATGGTGTCATGGTTTGTTGTGTTGAATACAAACCGTTTCCAAAGTTGACTAAACCCCAATAAGCCTTAGATGTATTACAAACACCAGTTTGATAAGAACAAATGTACTTAGGAAAAGGTAAAATATCGATGAGATATTTGATCAATTGTGAAAAATTACTTCCGACATATCCCATATTTTCAAGCAATCTTTGACAAAGCATCTCTTGATCAGCAATTGGATATTTGATAAATAATCCATCACAGAATCTCTGTGGTTCAACACGCATTCTCAAAAGTAAGAATGTTGCAATGATAGCCAGCAAAATTGAGATTATAGCCGAGCCTATACGCTTTAAAGAATAATAAAGCAAAGGGTGTGAAAAGAATCTTTTGAAACCGTTGTTCGAATATCTAAGAATCACTTTCTTCTTAATTAAGATCGTAGTTAAGACGAAAGCGACAATTAAAGCGACAACAACAGTGTAAATTGAAATCACAAGCCACTTTTGCACTTCTATCGGTAATGACTTCATTTCAAACTACCTCCTAAACGTCTGTTTCTATAATTTCGCATAATTAAATTAGGGTTAGAAACCTAACCCTAATATTTTATCAATAATGTTATTTATATTCTATAAATATATAAATATATTTAATAATATAAGTTCAAATTTTTAATTAAGCGTTTCTGACTTCCTTAAGTTGAGCGAGAACTTGTTGTAACAATTCACCACTTAAAGCTTCATCGAAAACTTCGATACCTTTGTACTTGTAGGAAGAAAGACCCCATGATAATGAGGTGACACCTTTCGGGAGTGTCTTTCTAACTGAAACGTTCAAACCTTGACCGGCCATGTAAACTGGTCTAATCAAAGAGTTGTCATACAACATTTGAATTTCAGCTTTAGCATAACCTTGAGCACGTTTGACATTTGAAGTTTCTTCATCAGCAGCGGCTACTAAATCATCATATTCATAAGTGACGTATTGAGAAACACGAGTGGTCTCTTCTTTAGTTTGTGCACCAGTACCAATAGCACCTTGCATATCACCGTTGATCTTCAATGTGTCAGCATATGTCTTAGGATCTGAGTAGTCTGGACCCCAACCGGAGATAACCATGCTGTAATTGTAGCTGGATGCGACTGAGGAGTAAGCGATGTTGTCAGGAATATTACCCTTAGTTGAGTGAAGTAAAACGACTTTAGCATCAGAGTAGTTGATTGATTTACTATTATCGTTAAGGACGCTGGAACCGATACCGACAGCTCTATTTTGCTCTGGGATATCATCGCTCTCTTTGATGTATTTACCACCATTCAAGTTAGCGTTGGTTTGGTTGATAACAGCGGCAGCTTCTCTATTCATCTCATCATTGTACTCAAGTGTTGGGTACTCGATAAGGATAGGAGTTTGAACCTTGTAATCCAAACCGGTAGCAGCTTTGTAGTTGGCTTCAGCTTCAGCGATACCTTCTGTGACCAATTGAGAGATGTAATCTGTATCTCTTGATGCAGAAGCATACCATGTTTCACTGGTGCCTTCAACTGATTTGTTGGAGATAACAGCACCTGTACCGAAACCGGAATCAGTTGTGTCAGAACCAACTGCAGTTGCATATGTTGTACCTTCAGCAGCTTTCTTGAAGCCGGTGAATTTACCTGTTTCTGTTGAATATTCTGGAATCAAAGTAAGACCACCGAAACTTGATTGTTCAAGAGCTTCTTCAGCAGCTGTGAATAATAAGTTACCATAAGCTTTCTCGTCTTCAGAACCTTTCAATAATTCTGCAACAGTCTTAGTTGTAGCTGTTTCACGTTCATCACCTAATAAGATTGTATTGGCATATTCTTCCTCTAAGAAGTCCATGTAGTCATTACCACCGTTAGCGGCTTTTCCATCATCAACGATAACGAAATCGTGTGGTGTCCAAGTGTTAACTGCAGATTTACGATCTTCATAGGAATCATTTGACAATGTTCTATATTTAAAGTATGTTGGGTAGTCAAGAGCTGTCAAAATAGCTTTACGTAATTTTGGTGAATATGATAAAGCGATATTTGTATTAAGAATAGCTGTTGGCAAACCTGTTGAAGAATCGATTGTTGTGTTGTTTGCATTGTTGTTAATGCTAACTTTATTTGTTGAAGCTGTATCAAACATACTACCTTTCCAGGTTGTACGATTGGTATTAAGCATATAAGCGAATGTTGTACCATCACCTAAACTTTCATTTGAGAAAGCAAGTTCGTTTGCTGGATCAGAAGCTGTACCTGTGCCATCTTCACCCGTGACGTATTTCTTCCAACCGGCTTCGTCAGCTTTTTGAACTGTGAAACCATCGATTTCACCATTTTCAAATAATTTTCTAGCGGTTGTTGAATCTGCATCATTAGGTGATTTCTTGATAACGACACGAGCGTTCTTAACAGAATCTTTACCAACATAGCTCATGCTCTTGTTGAGAATAAGTTCATTACTGGTGTTACCATCGAAACTATTATCAACAACATAAGCACCACAGCTTAAGATGTCTCTTGCGGTTGTACCATAAGAAACTGGATCAGCGTTGTAGTATTCTGTTGGAACTGGTAAGAATGGTGTGTAGGTTGTAACAGATAAGAAGTATTCTTGTTTACCTGTCAAAGTATAAGTAACTTTGTTACCCTCAGCTTTAACACCAACTCTTGAGAAGTTACCGATACTATCAAGTTCACTTTCTTCAACTCCTAAGTTTGCAGCAAGCCATGTTCTGTAAGCAGCTTTGTCTTGAGCTTCAGTTGGGAATGGAACGATATAGTCTTTACAAGCACCTGTTGGAGAACCAACACCACCAATGTTACTAGCACAAACACCTACATCAGTACCGGCAGCTTGAGCAGTTTCGACTTTGGTTTTATCGATAGTACCATAACCGTGCTCTGAGAAATAAACTAATTGAGTGTAACCCAAATACTCATTAGCACCATCGATGAACATAGCTGTCATGTAGTTAGATTCAGATAAGGAACCGTAGTTAAGGTTAATCTTCATTGCAGTAACGAAGTCTTCAGCTTTAACTGCTTCAACAACTTCTTTACCCCAACCGGAGTTTTTAACCCAGTTAGCGCCTTCTCTAATTGTGAATGTAACTTGATACTTGCCATCGACTTCTTTAATTCCACCATTAGAAGTACTTGGAACTTCTGTTGCTAATTCTGGAACAAGTTTGTTGTATTCATCAACTGCAAGCAAACCATCGACTAAGTTAGCAAGAATTTTACCGTTCTCAGCTTGGAATGTTGTAGCTGTATTCCAGGAATTAGGGAAGTAAGTCTCAACTGTTGTATAAGTTGATTTTCTAGCTTTTTCAGCTAAAGAATTATAAGCTTTCTCTTGTGAATGTGTACTAACCCAAGAAACGCCTTCAGCCCAATCCTCAGGAATTCCTGAACCACAGGAAGTGAGTGTAAGAATTGATAATGAGAATAAAGCGGCTGTCTTTGTTAATTTTGTTTTCTTCATACGAATAGACCTCCCGAAATATTAACAAGAAAAATTATATATTTTTGGTCGTTTCTCTAAAACAACGATTTTTTACATTTTTTTAAAGTTGTAAAAAAGATGTCAAAAAATTCGGTTTTTTTGTTATATATAAAAAAAGAAATCGGTTTCACAACTGCAAACCGATCACTGTAACAACAATAAAAAATACAATAATAATAAAAAAGATTAAAGAATATCAGCTATTATTTAATAAATATAGATATCAATTCAAAAATAAGTCCGATTATTATTACAATTAAACCCGATGTAACAAGTGGAAATCTAATAGCGTTATTTTTGTTTTGCTGCTTAATATTGAGTTTTATATCGTAATTGCCAGTTTGTTTTCTGATTTTATTGGTATAGTGATTTGGAACAACCCAAGCGATAAAAAATAAAACAACAGCAAAAAAATATAAAGAATATGTGGCAACACTGTAAAAACTTGCGTTGAATGTGTAATATCCAGCCAAAGTGAAAGACAAACAATAAATAAAAGCACTTAAACTTATGATCAAAGTTATGAGCAAAGGAGTCAATGTAAAATAGTTGTAGATTTTTTTATTTTCTGGTTCGACTTTAGGTTCATCTTTTTTTATTTGATCTTCTGTTGTGTCTTGCTTTATCAACAATGGTCTTTCTTCCTTGCTTTTCTTCATTTATTACTCCTGTTTTTTAAACTCACTTTTGATGTGAATGAAATAACATCATCGTTTTTATAACCAACAATATAATAAAAATTATCATCTCTTTTTTCCATAAAGAGAGTCAAAATATCATCTTTCATACATTCTTTTTCAAAATTAATCTGTATTTGTTCAATGAAATTTGATTCATCCAAAGGCAAAACAGAACAAACTAAAGATGAGTAATAAGTGTTATTCATATGTCTATTGTGATCCAAAAATGGAAAGATAACTTTCTGAGTTAAACTGCACTCTGTTTTTTGAACATCTTTGGGCAAGCTTCTTAATGTTGGTAGTTTATTAATATCATTTGAATAATCGAAATTTTCATCACTTAATGTACCACCTATAGTGGAGATTCTCACTAATTTTCTCGTTATAATGTTTGTCACAACCCAAATAGAGGTACCTACACAGACAGTTTCATCATTCTCTTTATCGATAATTTTATAGTCTCTTTGAAAGTTCAAAAGTTCAGGTTTCACAGGGAAAGTTTCGATAATATAAGTATGATAAGCCTTCAATGGACTTAATAACTTATAAGAATTTCTAACTAAAATCCAAATCAAATCTTTCTTTTTAAAATCCTCATAACCGCATTTTAAAATATCAGCATGTTCCCCAGCAACATCCTGAAAAGCTTGAAAGATCGCTTTAGGGAAAACATTATCATATAAATCGATGTCGGAATAAGAAAATTCAATCTTTTTTCTATAAATATTACTCATCAGAATCTACCTTCTTTCATAAGTGTCATCAATTCACCATATGAACTCACTTCTACATATTTATCTTTATCAACAGCCAAACCATCATAATTATTTTCATCTTTTTTCCAATTTAACCAAACTGATTTATAAAAATTTGAATTGGAAGAACCATATACATCAGCTAAAAAACTATCACCGATATAAATGCACTCCTCATTTTTCAAATTAAGTGATCTCGCTCCAAGATCGAAGATCATGGTATTTGGTTTTTTCACTCCAATATCGCTGCTCACCAATAATTTGTTGAAAATGAATTTACCATCATAGCATTTCTTTATATTATCCATTGTCATTTTATAAGAATGGATGGTATTTGATAAAACTGCGTATGAAATATCATTTTTCTTTAAAAAATCAATGAATTTGTCACAGTCAGGAATCTTTTTAGTAATGTGCTTCATCCCAAGGTTATAACAAGCTTCTTCCAATGAGATATTCGGTTTCATTTTCAAATTCAAATATATCATCACATAGTAAAAAATAGCCTCGATACGAATTTCAAAATCATACTGTTTGAAGTATTTATCACAGAATTTTCTATAAACATCAACAACTTCTTGTTTAGAAACAACTTTTTTAGTATCTTCTGAAATGTATTCATCATAAAAATCTTTAATCAAGAAATTTTTCTCTTTTTCACCATATTCGATAACAGTATCCCAACAATCGAATAAACAACCTTTAAAATTCATACGTATCTCCTGGAAAATTGACTTTATAATTATAATAAAAACAAAAAAACTTTGATGGTGATTACCATCAAAGTGTCGTTTATGTAATTTGTTTATTTTTTACTTAGCTTCAGTAGCTTTAGCTTTTTCATTGACAATATCATTAATTGCGTGATGTTGTGCAACTCTTATAGCACTAACAGCAGCTAAAGCACCAACAATATCATCTAAGAAACAGTGACAATGTTTTTTATCTCTTTGAAGAATGTTGATTTTACCTGGTTTTGAAACATCCAAGTAACCGTAGTTTGTAACACCAATTTGACCGTAGTTTCCAGCGATACCAACTGCAATACATTCATCAAGACCGAACAATCCTAAATCGTGAATCAAGATTGATTGAAGTGGTTCCATCAACAAACCTTGTTCGGCTGCCATATCAACATTGATAGCTAATAAAATCGCGTGGAATTGATCTCTTTTTGAGAGAACATTTAAAACAGATTCTGTCATCTCCTCAAGAGTTAAACCATCGATATATTTACTTTGTGCACCGTATGCTAATTGTGCGATATCATTAACAGTAACTCCACGCTCAGCCAACATAGCGATGTTGATTCTTTGCATTTCCTCTGGAGAATAGATATCACCTGGATTTGGTTTAAAGTCTTTCAAACATTTCAATTCTTTCATATTTTTACCTCATTATGCAGATTAAACTGCTTTCATAATTATATATTATTTAAAAAATAAATACTATTCAGTGTGTTTTTTGATATTAACAACTTATTCTTTATATATGTTTTAACAATACTAATCCCATTATTTTTTTACACTCACAAGTTTTTAAAAGTTCTAAACAAGCTTTGAGAGTTGAACCTGTTGTCATAACATCATCAACAAGAAGGATTCTTTTATTTTTCAATTCTTTTTTATCAATATTCAATTTTATATATTTGTTTATATTCAACCTTTCAACTTTGTTCAAATGTTTCTGTTCAATATCTTGTGTTTTGATAAAACAATCTATTTTTTTGTTATTTAAAAGTTTGAACATCTCATGCAGATGATCAAACCCTCTTTTATTAAATGATGATTTTGAACTTGGAGCAAAACAGATAGTGTAGTTATAAAACTTAATTTTCAAATATAGCAAGTATTTTATGATGAACATATTGGTAAGTTCTATATCGTATTTGTTTTTTATAAGATCGATGACTGTTTTTGATTCATAATCATTTTCATAATCATATAAGCTTTCACATTTACAATCACACAATTTGAAGTATCTAATTTTATTTTCAAGTTTATTCAAACAATCCAAACAAAATTCTGACTTGTCATAAAATAATTCTTCAATCAAACTTGGAATGTAATTTTTAAAACAACGTTTACAAATTTTTGTTTTTATTAACATAATTTATCCTGTCAATACAATTTGTTATTGCTTCAGTTTTCACATTTCCAAAAAATGTGACTTCTCCATCATATGAGTCAATTTTTCTACCAACTCTACCAGATATCTGTATCAAACTGTCTTTATCATATAATTTTGAATCAGCATCAAATACCATAACCTGCAAATTTTTAACAGTCACCCCTCGTTCTAAAATTGAAGTTGTCACTAAATACTTATATTTACCTTTTTTGAAGTCTTCAATAATGACATCTCTCATACAAGCTTTTGAATTTACTACATTTCCATCTTTTACAAACAATTTTAAATATGAAAATACTCTTTCACATAAATAGATGGTACTGCAAAATACAAAACATGGTTTATTCTCTTTATTGTAACGTTTTAAAATTAGAATAATTTTCATTAAACGGGTATGAAAACTACCATATTTAAAAATTGGTACGATCAAATCATGTTTATGATATCGCTCATTTAACTCAAATACTACGCCATTATCTTTTCTAATATTATCTATATCTTTTTTATTACAAGTAGCTGAAAGCATAACATAATTTCCTTTTACTGAATTATAAAAGAAGTTATTTAAAACAAAATCACCAGCGTAAGGGAACGCATCTATTTCATCCAAAACTAACAAATCAAAATAGTTCTTAAAATGACATAACTGATGTGTTGTTAAAACGATTATATCTCCTAACATCTCTTTGGTATGATTTTGATAAATACCGACGATTTTCAATTTATTAAATGCTTGTTCAAACCTTGGTAACAAATCAATAACTACATCTTTTCTTGGAGTAGCAAAACCAACTTTCAAACCTCTTTTTAAAAAATATTCAAAACTTTCATATATAAGTTCAGTTTTACCAGCTCCAGTCACTGCTGAAATCAAAACATTCTTCTTCTCAATCAAAGCATTTAAAACCTTATTCGATATATTTTTCTGTTTTTCAGAAAGTGGATAATTCAAACTAAGTTCAACTGCATCTTTATTAATTTGATAACTTTTATCTACTTGTTCATGTGAAAACTCAATGCATCTTCGGCAGTAATACTTCCCATTTTTGATGCCAAAATATCGTTTATCTTTATTATTGCAATACTCACAAACAAAATTTTCATCCATACAATATATAAGAAAAAGAAAATGAACAATTAAAAAAACCTGAGTGAATGAGAGGTACCCCTTTCCTAATGTCTAGGATTTGAGGTACCTCTCAAAATCTCAGGTTTTTGAATAAATAATAATCTTATCAGTTGTTGGATGTGTCTTGATTGTTTGTATCTACTTTCTCTTCATTTGTTTGTT
Source organism: uncultured Bacilli bacterium (assembly GCA_944332485.1). Taxonomy (GTDB): domain Bacteria; phylum Bacillota_I; class Bacilli_A; order RFN20; family CAG-288; genus CAJMBK01. Next base: position 27,954 of record CALVKB010000003.1, read on the forward strand.
TTTTGAAAGTAGATGGTGTTGGATTCTGTTTGTTTTTCAAACTTGCTACAGAATTTGGTGAGCCGAACAACAGCAATGTTTTACCATTTGAATAACGTTCAACATCAGTTGAAATATCCTTGTAATCAAACTGTTTATCATCCTGTTTTTTCTCAGCTTCAATCAACTTATCAATCTCATCCTTTGTGATGAAAATCACTCCAACACGACCATTAGTCAATTCGTTTGCTTTACATTGAGCACTAACTTCGGTCATTGTAAGATCAACTTCACCATCTTTAGCAATGATAATGCAGAAATTATTAACATTATGTGCAATCATATTATCCACAACTTTATGGATGTTGCGATAGAAATTAACAACCTCTGCTGATGGTTTCTTAGGAATTGGTGGAAGGGTGCGTTTTTCAAGTAACTCTTTAATTTCGCTTGCGTTGATAGTTTCTCTTTCAAAGACAGTCTTAGCTAATAATTCCACATCGTCTTTATATTGAGTGATGATATCATAAGCTTGCTTATGACATTCTTCAATAATTCTACGAACTTCATTATCAATCTCCAATGCCACTTGATCAGAGTAGTTTCTTTGATATGAACCGTAATCTCTTCCCAAGAAAACATTACCATCGCTTTGATCATATTGAACTGGACCAAGTTTACTCATACCGAATCTAGTGACCATTGCACGAGCTATCTTTGTAGCTTGTTCAAAATCATTTGATGCACCGGTTGAAACGTCTCCGAAGAATATCTCCTCGGAAGTTCTACCTGCTAAGAAACCGGTGATCTCTGCCATAAGTTCATTTTTAGTTTGTAAGAATTTATCATTTTCAGGAGTCATAAGAACATGACCACCTGTACGACCACGAGGAATAATTGTAATCTTTTGAACTTTGTTAGAATATGGAACTTTCAAACCGACAATTGCGTGACCAGATTCATGGTAAGCAACCTGCCAACGTTCCTTCTCCTCAAGATGCTTATTATCCTTAGCAGGACCAGCAATTCTTCTATCGATAGCCTCATCAATATCTTTATATGTAATTTCATCACGATTTTCTCTTACTGCTAAAATTGCTGCTTCGTTCATGATGTTTGCTAAGTCCGCACCTGCAAATCCAACAGTATTTCTAGCAATGGCATCATAATCGACATCTTTGCTAACTTTCTTATTACGAGAGTGAACTTTCAAAATAGCTTCACGGCCTTCTTTATCTGGATAATCAACAGTGATGATTCTGTCGAATCTTCCAGGTCTTGTCAAAGCTGGGTCAAGTACATCGCTTCTGTTGGTTGCAGCCATGATGATAACACCAGATGAATCTTCAAAACCATCCATCTCAACCAACAACTGATTGAGTGTTTGTTCTCTTTCATCATTACCACCACCAAGTCCAGCACCTCTTTGTCGACCGACAGCATCGATCTCATCAATAAATACCAAGCATGGAGCGTTAGCTTTAGCAGTCTTGAACATGTCTCTAACTCTTGAAGCACCGACACCAACATACATTTCAACAAAGTCAGAACCGGAAATTGAGTAAAACGGAACATTAGCTTCACCTGCGACAGCCTTTGCAAGCAATGTTTTACCAGTTCCTGGAGGACCAACTAACAAAACACCTTTTGGTAAGATTGCACCTAATGCTTTATACTTCTTAGCATTGGTAAAATAGTCAACAACTTCAACTAATTCGTTTTTAACTTCATCAATACCAGCAACATCGCTGAATCTAACATCAGATTTTGTAGCTTTTTTATTTCCTTTAAAGCCATTATCAAATAAACCGCCTTTGCCTCCCGGACCACCACTTAATCCTCTGAGCATATTTCTCAAGAAGAAAGATGCTAAAAGTCCGATGCCTAAGAAGATCAACAAAGTGTACAACCATGAATAATCAGCTGTGCTATAAACTTTCACACTGTATAAATTATTCTGACCAGCACTTGTAGTCTTCAAAAATTCAAGGAATGTATTGTATTCTTCATCAGTACCAGCAATATTGAATGAGTACAAATAGGTAGCATAATAACTTTGACCTGAGGAATTTTGAACTCTAGTTTGAACTTCTGCTTCAAAGTAATAATAATGACCATCTGGTATGTAGTATGATTTTATACTTTCAACTTTACCGTATTGTTCACCTTCGTCATGATCTTTGACCAATTCATAGATATCACCGGAATATGTTTTATTTCCTTGTTCATCTACTTCACAAACAAACTCGGTTGGGCCGAAACTTTTATATATCTTCGGGGTAAAAGCACTGCTGAAAATCCAATAGAAAAGCAATCCAAATACAGCTATCAAAAGAATAGGACCTATGAGCATTGTCCATTTAAAAGGTTTTTTATTACTATTATTAGGTTTATTGTTATCTTCCATTTAAAACCTCCTTATGCTCATATAAAATGAACATATAACAATTTTATAATATTATTATTTTATATTTAATAATTATGTTTCATTAAATTACAAATTTATTTTTTCACATTTTTGTTTAACTAAACATTTTCTTTGAAATATGGACATGTATCTAACGCTTTTAGCTTTTCATTTATAACTAAAACGCATATAAAATAAATGTAAATAATCATTTAACAATTTTAAACACATTTTTAAAAATGTTTTTGTGTTTAACTGACCATTCATCCTTAAAACCACTCTCGATTTTTTGTTTTAAAATAAAAACGCTTTCTTTATAGGCATAGTCAATAAATAATTTTAACTATGTTAAAATAAAAATTAGGATTGGTATTTGAATATGGAAGAAATTACTTTGATCGGTTTGGATAGATTCGATAACAACTGTTTGAGCAGTTTTCTTTGTTCAGGAGTATTGCTTCACAAATTGAATTGTAAAATCAATTTGATATATTCAAAAAAATATGAACAAATGGATAAATCAAAATATGAATTCTTGAAAAATCTTTCAAATTTCAATATTTACGACTTTGATAGTGATATAAAAATTGATGAAATTAAAAATGTCATCTTAAATTCAAAAACAGTAATTTTTAATCCTATGGAGTACAATTTACCTCTTTTAGATAAATTGAAAAATCTGAATGTTCCATTACAAATCAACTTTTCATACTTTTCAGCCAAAAACAAAGATTTAGCTTCTTTTAGCGAGAACATTGATAATGTTTTGATAATTTCAAGGCATAATCACGAACTAAAAAGAGATTTAGCTAATAAAATAGTAACGCAAAGTAGAACAAATTGCATTATATTCAAATCTTACGGAGTTGTTGATGTTTATTCACATGATGGTTTCACCTACACTTACAAATTGTTCTTAGATGAAGTTTCTGAAGAATTCTACACCTATTCAAATATATTCTTCACTGGATTTATCTATGGGCAAATAAATAAAAAATCAACCGAAGTCTCCTCACATATCGGGTTAGCTCTTTGCGATATGGCTAAAGATAAAGACAAGACACTTGATGATGACAAGATAAATCTTGAAAATTTGAATAAAGCGATGAAAAACTTCTCGTATAGCTTATAAAAAACGTTTGAATGGTTTCTCCCATTCAAACGTTTATTTTTTTAATACAATTTTTATTTTTAATTAATCGAGATTTTCTGGTTCAAAAACGATATTTTCATCCTTGAAGGATTCATCAACATCATATTCTTCATTGGCAATTTCTATATTACCTTCCAAAGTTTGTTTTTGTTCCTCTTTGTCCTCTTCGAAACTTGGTAATGGATTGATACCAGTACCAGCTGGGATCAATTTACCAACCATGACATTCTCCTTCAAACCGACCAAGTAGTCAACTTTGTTCTTGACAGCAGCATCGGTCAAAACTTTGGTTGTCTCTTGGAATGAAGCAGAAGACAAGAATGATTTAGTATCCAAAGCTGATTTGGTGATACCCAACAATATAGGTTTAATACGTGCTGGACGTTTATTATTCTCCAAAGCTTTTTCGTTTTTAGCAGTGAAGTCGATCAAATCAGCTCTCATTCCAGGAAGCAAATCAGTATCACCACCATCAAGGACAACACCTTTACGTGTCATCTGTCTGATGATAACTTCAATGTGCTTATCGGAAATTCCGATACTCTGAGATGAGTAAACCTTTTGAACTTCCTTGATCAAGTACTCTTGAACAGCTTTGTAATCAGCGTATTCAAGAAGTTTACGAGGATCGATGGCACCTTCAGTCAAAGCTTGACCGTTTGTGACATAATCACCGACTTTAACAAGCAATCTTGCATTGTAGAAAGTATCAACTGTCTTTTCATCACCAGCTTCTTCGTTGTAAATCGTGATATTCTTGATACCATTAACTTCAACAATATTTGTGATTTTACCTGGAATTGGGGAGATTGTAGCTTCACCACGAGGATTTCTAGCTTCAAGCAACTCCTGAACTCTTGGCAAACCTTGAGTAATATCAGCACCAGTTGTACCACCGGAGTGGAAGTTCTTAAGAGTCAACTGAGTACCTGGCTCACCGATTGATTGAGCAGCCATAATACCGACAGCATCACCGATATTGACCAATTTACCTGTGGCCATGTTACGACCGTAACAATGTACACAAACACCATTGGTGCATTCACAGGTGAGCAATGATCTTATCTCGACTTCTTCAATATGAGCAGCTACGATCTTATCAGCAGTAGTTTCATCAATCATGGTGTTACCTTTGACGATAACTTCATTGGTTTCAGGATTGACAACATCACGCATAGCATAACGACCTATTAATCTATCCTTCAATGAAACGATGATAGAACCATCCTTCTCATCTTTCAAAGTTTTAACAACGATACCATGGTCACAACCACAATCATCCTCACGAATGATAACGTTATGAGAAACATCGATCAAACGTCTGGTCAAATAACCGGAGTCAGCGGTCTTCAAAGCGGTATCGGTACCACCTTTTCTAGCACCGTGAGAAGCGATGAAAAATTCTGAAACATCAGCACCCTCTCTGAAATTACTTCTAATAGGAATTTCGATTGTTTCACCTTTAGGGTTAACCATCAAACCACGGATACCTAACAATGAAACGAAGTTACCGATACTACCACGAGCACCGGAGTTTGCCATCATGAAAACTGGGTTTCTCTTCTCAACAGCGAGAAGTTGTTTCAAATTCTTCTCAACGGTCTTCTTGATATTTTCCCAAACTTCAATAACAGCGTTATAACGTCCTTTATCGGAATATTCACCATCTAAGTATAAGTTGTTGATCATTTCAACTTTCTTATCACCTTCTTGTAACAGTTTCTCTTTACCTTCCAAAACAGGCATGTCGTGGATGGAAACTGTAAATCCGGCTAATGTTGAATACTCAAAACCTTGATCCTTGATATCATCAAGAACCTTGGAAGTCTTATCATCGCCGTAACGTAAGAATATTTCATTGATAATAGGACCTAAGGATGATTTACCAACCGGATCACGGGTTGGCAAAGTCTTAATATACTCTTTGATATTTGTAACTGTCTTGATTGGAGTATCAAGTTTTTCTTTTTCGCCAAAGCGAACGAAATATTCATCCAAATTAACTTTGACATTGCTGTTTTCATCCTTTGTGATTCTCTTAGCATCGTTGATGAATGGGAAATCCTCAGGGAAAACACTGTTGAAGATAATCTTACCGACAGTTGTTATCAAATATGAATTCATTTGATCTTTGGTCAAACTTGTTTTACCCAAGTTACAACCTTTGATGATGATTCTGTTGTGAAGGTGAATCTGACCTGTTTCAAATGCCAACTTGACATCCTTAACAGAGCCGAACAATTTACCTTCAAGTTGTTTGAATTGTTCAAGTTTCTCAGCTCTTTCCTCATCACCGAAACTTCTGAACTCCTTAATTGCAACATCAAAATCGTCCTGAGTAACTTCCATAGTCAAATAGTAATTACCCAAAACCATATCTTGAGTTGGAATACAGATAGGCTTACCATCTTTTGGACCGAGAATGTTATGATTTGCAATCATAAGTTCGCTGGCTTCTTTTTGAGCCTTGTCTGATAATGGGATATGAACTGCCATCTGGTCACCGTCGAAGTCGGCGTTGAAACCAGTACAAACAAGTGGATGTAATCTGATTGCTCTACCTTCAACTAAAACAGGTTGGAAAGCTTGAATACCTAAACGGTGAAGTGTAGGAGCACGATTTAACAAAACGTGATGATCAGAGATGATTCTCTCGATAACATCATTGACCTTAGGATCATAACGATCGATCATCATATCAGCAGTCTTGTGAGAAACACCGTTTTCTCCTGACATCAATTCATGAGCGATGAACGGACGGAAAAGTTGGATGGCCATTTCACGTGGTAAACCACACTGGTACATCTTCAAATCTGGTCCAACAGCGATGACGGAACGACCGGAGTAGTCAACTCTTTTACCTAACAAGTTCTGTCTGAAACGACCTTGTTTACCTTTGAGTGAACTTGTCAAAGATTTCAAGACACGGTTGTTAGCACCTTGAATTGGCTTATTTCTCTTGCCGTTGTCGATCAAACTATCAACGGCATCTTGCAACATACGTTTTTCATTGACCAAAATAACGCTAGGAGCACTATTTTCGATGAATCCTTTCAAACGGATGTTACGGGATATAACTCTTCTGTAAAGGTCATTTAAATCGGAAGTTGCGAATCTTCCACCGTCCAATTGTAACATAGGACGCAAATCAGGTGGAATAACAGGAAGGTTGTCCAAGACCATCCATGATGGATCTTGCTTGGAATCATAGAAAGATTTGATGACTTCCAAACGTTTGACAAGTCTCTCTTTCTTCTGAGATTTACCAAGTTTTCCTTCTTTTCCAACTTTTTGTGAGTTGATTAAGTTTTTAAGTTCGGTTTGAATTTTTTCAAACTCAGCTTCAATATCGATCTCCTTTAAAAGTTCCTTGATAGCTTCGCCACCCATACCGAAACGAGCATGTGTGTATTTGCTTATCAATTCTGCGATCATATCGAAGTTGTATGGAACATGAATATCATTCAAATTCTCCAAAGCTTCAAGAAGATACTCTTTATCGAATTCATCAGTGACGACATCTTCCTCTTTCATAGCTTCTAAAATACTCTTGAATTTCTCACGGGAGTTCTTCTCATCCATGATCTCATTTTTCTTAAGTTGAGTGCATGTTCCTGGGTTTAAAACGATGTGGGAGGAGTAATAAACAACCTCTTCCAAAGCTTTAGGTTGAACATCAAGTAAAAATGCAACTCTATTTGGAGTACCTTTGAAATACCAAATATGGGTGCATGGGCTTGCTAAATGAATATGACCCATTCTCTCTCTACGAACAGCTTTGGATGTTATTTCAACACCGCACTTATCGCAGATTGTGCCATTGTATCTAATTTTCTTGTACTTACCACAAGCACATTCATAATCTTTACTTGGTCCAAAAATCTTCTCACAGAACAAACCACCATCGACAGGTTTCTGAGAACGGTAGTTGATTGTCTCTGCATTTTGAACTTCACCTCTTGACCATTCGAGGACCATCTCAGGAGAAGCTAAACCGACTGATATAGTCGCTAAATTATTCAAATCTAATGCCATAATTTACATTCCTCCTATTAGTCTTCGCTTTCAACTGTCGGGTTCATCCTACGTTCATTTTTAAGTCTCTCCTCTTCGGAGCTACCCATCTTGTTGATGTTTTGGTGAACTTTGGATTGTTCTTTTGCAGTTTCTGCTGTGATTGTATTTACATTGATGGTCTTACCATCTTTTGTCTTAAGGGTGACATTGATTGCCAAACCTTGAAGTTCCTTGATCAAAACACGGAATGATTCAGGCATGTTTGGTTTAGGAATGTCATGGCCACGTAAAATTGCTTCATAAGCTTTGTTTCTACCGACCATATCATCGGATTTGATGGTTAACATCTCCTGTAAAGTGTGGGCTGCACCATAAGCTTCCAAAGCCCAAACTTCCATTTCACCGAATCTCTGTCCACCGTTTTGAGCTTTACCACCCAAAGGTTGTTGTGTGACTAAAGAATATGGACCGATACTTCTTGCGTGAAGCTTATCATCAACCATGTGGACAAGTTTGATCATGTACATGATACCGACGTTGATACGGTTATCGTATCTTTCACCGGTGATACCATCATATAAAACTGTCTTACCATCTTTTGACATATTAGCCATATCCATAATCTTGGAAAGTTCGGCGTTGGTAACACCATCAAAAACAGGAGTCGCAATCTTGATTCCTAATTTTTCACAGGCTAAACCTAAGTGAACTTCCAAAATCTGACCGATGTTCATACGGGATGGAACTCCTAATGGGGATAACATGATGTCAACTGGACGACCGTTTGGTAAAAATGGCATATCCTCCACTGGGAGAATTCTTGAAATAACACCTTTGTTACCGTGACGACCGGACATCTTGTCACCTTCGGAAATCTTACGTTTTTGTACAACGTAGACTTTGACAGTTTCCAAAATACCTGCTGCTAATTCATCTTTGTTAGCACGGGAGAAAGTTTTAACATCTAAAACTATACCTGCACCACCGTGAGGAATACGCAAGGAGGCATCTTTACCTTCTTTATTTTTCTCATTGAAAATAGCTGCCAACAATTTGTCAACAGAAGTTTGTTGAGTGACACCACGAGGGGTTGTTTTACCAACTAAAATATCACCTTCTTTAACTTCAGCACCTTTGACAATGATACCTCTTGCATCCAAGAATGTCTTATCGGATTCGGAGATATTTGGAACATCACGGGTGAAAACTTCGTCACCCAATTTTGTCTTACGACGGTCAATTGAATACTCTTCAATATGAATTGAAGTGTAGACATCATCTTTGACTAAACGTTCGGACATGATGACAGCATCTTCGTAGTTATAACCATGCCAGTTCATGAATGCGATCAATACGTTCTGACCTAATGCCAATTCACCATGATCCATGGCTGGACCATCTGCGATAATTTGACCTTTGGTCACCTTATCACCGACTTTGACGATAGGATATTGATTGATGCATGTTCCTTGGTTGGCTCTTTCGAATTTTCTTAAAACATATGTTTTCTCCTCATTGTTGGATTGTGAAACAACAATCTCACAAGAGTCGACATATTTGATAACACCATCAGCTTCAGCAACAACAGCTGAACCGGAGTCTTTGGCGATTATTCGCTCCAAACCAGTTCCAACGTATGGTGCGTGTGGTCTTATCAATGACAAAGCTTGACGTTGCATGTTTGCACCCATCATCGCTCTGTGAATATCATCGTTCTCCAAGAATGGAATACAAGCTGTTGCGATGGAAACAATCTGTTTTGGAGAAACATCGATAAAATCAACTTCCTCCGGATTAACCAAGATGTTTTGACCATTGAAACGGCAAACAACCTTTTCTCCGATGATTTTATGCGTAACAGGATCAACTTCAACACTTGATGGAGCAATCTTGTGATTTCTCTCATCATCAGCGGTGAGTTTATAAACTTCATCTGTTATTTGGTGTGTAATTGGATCGATCTTTCTATATGGAGTTTGGATAAAACCGTGCTCGTTAACTTCAGCATAGCAAGCCAAATTAGAGATCAAACCGATGTTTTGACCTTCTGGTGTCTCAATTGGACAGATACGACCATAGTGAGAGTAGTGAACGTCACGAACTTCCATGGAAGCACGATCTCTTTGAATACCACCTGGACCTAAAGCTGAGATTCTTCTCTTATTGGTAAGTTCAGCTAATGGGTTAGTTTGGTCCATTATCTGAGAAAGTTGTGAGGAGTTGAAGAAATCACGAACTAAAGAGTTCAATGGTTTCATATTCATGATGGAGCTAACTGATAAGTTAACAACATCTGAGGAAGTCATCTTATCCTTGACTTGTTTTTCCATACGGGAAAGACCCTGACGGAAGTAGTTTTGAATAAGTTCACCGACACATTTGACACGTCTGTTTCCTAAGTGATCGATATCATCAACATCGCCTAAACCTTCGATAACGTTCAAAAAGTATGAGAACAAACTGACAATATCAGATTGTGTGATAACAGAGACATCGATATTCAAATCGGTACCGATGATATTTATAACTTTGCTCTTCTCTTCATCCAAATAGACTTTGACCATATTAACTTGGTTGTAATGATCAAGATCTTCATTGCAGGTGAATGTGAAAGTCATAGCACCTTGCTCAAAAAATCTATTTTTTCTTAATTCATCGACGATCTCTTTGGTCAACAATGTGCCTTGTTCATAGACAATTTCACCATCACTATCGATCAAATCTTCAGCCAAAATATGGTTTGCTAAACGGTTGTAAATACCCAACTTCTTAGCAATTTTGAATCTACCAGCTGGGCCAAGAGCATAATGTCTATGATCGAAGAATCTCTGTTTGAGATTTGATAATTGAGACTCAGGGTTACTTGGTTCACCTGGACGAAGTTTGTTAAAAATATCAGCGATAGCTTTTCTTTGAATGGTTTCATGCTCATTTTTTGAGTTGCTGGTTTGCTGTGGAGGATATTTTTCAATAGTATCTTCCAAAGCTTTGATATCAAAACCGAACATGTCACGCAAATCGGATTCTTTTGTCAAACCGATAGCTCTGAGCATGGTTAAAGATGGGACCTTCTTTTGCTTATCAATACGGCACATCAAACCATTTTTTGAATCTGTGATAAATTCAAGCCAAGTACCTCTGGCTGGAATTATGTCAGCTTCATAGGTATATTCACCGGATCTGTCCTGTAAAACTTTAGCAATATAAGCCCCTGGGGAACGAACAATCTGCGAGACTATAACTCTCTCAGCACCATTGATGATGAATGTTCCAGATGGTGTCATCAATGGGTAGTCACCCATATATATGTCACCTTCGTTGATGGTACCATCAGGTTTTTTCAATCTTAAAGTTGCACTTAAAGATGAACTGTAGGTGTAACCTTTTTCTTTACAAACAGAGACTGAATTTTTAGGCTCAGCCCATTTGCAATCGACAAATTCCAATTCTACCAATTGATCATCGGTAATTTCATTTTTGAATTTACCATCGATGCTGCGTATTGGGAAGAAATCGTTAAATACATCCTTGATACCTTGCTCTCTGAATTTTCTGTATGATTCGGTTTGAATGGCACTAAGATTTGGTAACTCAGTTGGTCTAATTTTGGAAAAATTGTATCTTCCGTTTTCAAGTTTTACATTATTTAAATCTAACTTTTTATCAGTCATTTACGTTCCTCTTCTTTCTATGTTTTTGGAAAATTTATAACCTTCAATTTATCAGATGATTATAAATCGTAAAACCCACTACCTAAAAATAGGCAGCAGGTTGTAGTATTTGTAAATATTTTTGTAAAAAAGTTAGTTTATTACTTGATTTCGACTTCTGCACCTGCTTCAACCAAAACTTTCTTGTGTTCTTCAGCTTCAGTTGGAGAGATCTTCTCTTTGATTGCGCATGGAGCACCATCGACTAATTTCTTAGCATCCATCAAGCCTAAACCTGTGATAGCTTGAACTGCTTTGATAACTGGGACCTTGCTGGCGCCAACACTCTTGAGGATTAAGTTGACCTCGGCTGGACCTTCATTTTCTTCAGCAGCAGCGGCTGGACCTGCGACTGCAACAGCAGCAGCGGCGGTAACGCCAAATTCATCTTCGATAGCTTTGACTAAGTCAAAAACTTCGACAACTGTCATTTCTTTTAAAGAAGCGATAATTTCTTCCTTTGTTAATTTTGCCATAATTTAATTTTCCTTTCTTAATAATAATTAGCAATTAATTCTTTTATAGATATTTCTATTATCTATATTATTGTTGCTTTTCAGCAACAGCTTTCAAAGCAACAGCGAATTGTCTGACTGGAGCTTGCAATACGGATAACAACATCGATAATGCACCCTCTTTGCCATTGACTAAAGCTAAAGCTTCGAGTTTTTCTGTAGGACAGAATGTTTTTTCAATTACTGCACCCTTGATCTTAAGTGCTTTGTTCTTCTTAGCAAATTGTGTAATAATGCTCAATGCACTTGTTGAATCAGGAGAGGTAATCAAAGCATTCGGACCTTTCAAAAGTGAATCAAGAGCTGAATAACTTTCATCATCACAAGCGCGACGAAGTAAAGTATTCTTGTGAATTTCCATCTTAGCATTAACTTTCTTAAGAGAAGTTCTCAATTGAGTTAAAGCTTTGACAGGCAAACCATGATAACTGACGATAACTGCGCAGTTTGAATCCTTCAAAACGGAATCAATCTCAGCCACGACAGCCTTTTTGCTCTCTAATACTTTAGGGTTCATGACTTTTCCTCCTTATAAACATATATGCAGCAATATACTTTCAGAAAGATTGAATATCCCATCGGTAACAAATTAAGTCATAAGACAGTTACGGTCTTCGGTATATTGATTGCAACAAATTAACGCTAGCGATTATTGTCTAAGTTCGCTAGAAACTTTGATGGAAGGACCCATAGTTGTAGTGATGAACATACTCTTAATATAGGTTCCTTTGACTGCTGATGGTTTAACTTTGTGAATAAGTTCCAAAACAATTCTGATATTATCAGCGATATCTTCAGCGGAGAAGCTAACTTTACCGATCATGCAGTGGACGTTACCTTCTTTGTCTGTGCGATATGTGATCTTACCGTTTTTAATTTCTTTAACAGCTTCGCCGATGTTCATTGTAACTGTACCTGTTTTTGGGTTTGGCATCAAACCTTTAGGACCTAAAAGTTTACCCATTTTACCAAGTTCACCCATCATATCAGGTGTTGCGACTATAACATCGAAACCGAACCAGTTTTCCTTTTGAATTTTTTCAAGTAAATCTTTACCACCGACAAAGTCAGCACCGGCTTGTTTGGCTTCTTCTTGTTTGGTGTTGGTAACTGCTAAGATTGTCTTTGTCTTACCATTTCCGTGAGGTAATGAAACAGTACCACGAAGTTGTTGATCTGCTTGTTTGGTATCAAGGTTCAAATTGAATGCAAGTTCAATTGAACTATCGAATTTTGTTGTGCTAAGTTTCTTGATCAATTCACTAGCTTCTTTGATTGTGTAAACCTTGCTGGAATCTACAAGTTTCTTAACTTCAAGATATTTTTTACTTCTTCTCATCTGTCATTCCTCCTTAATCATCAATTTTGATACCCATGGATTTTGCGGTACCTTCAATGCAGCGGATAGCTGCTTCAAGAGAATCAACATTGAGATCTGGCATCTTGTAGTTAGCAATTTTTTCAATTTCACTACGAGAAACGTGACCGACGATGTCTTGTGATTTTGAGCTGCCCTTCTCCAAACCAGCGGCTTTCTTAAGTAAGAATGTGACTGGGCTTGTTTTAAGAACAACATCAAATGTTCTATCTTCGTAAATGGTGAGAATACAAGGTACTAATTCACCTCTACGATCAGCAGTTTTAGCATTGAAATCTTGACAGAATTTTGGACCGATACCATAAGGTCCTAATTTTTGTCCAAGTTTAGCAGGGCTTGCTTCGCCACCCATAGCCATGACTTTCATGACTCTTGTAACTTTTTTAGCTGCCATGAGACTATTTTCCTCCTATGTCTTGGCGTGGTTAATGAAGTGTTACTCTTCTCCCACGAATTCTTACAAGCAAAAAATGCCCATAAGTAATGAAAATTTTATCATAAGGTTTTTATAAAAACAATATAAAATTAAAATATTTTTAATATTTTTTATTTAGTTATATTTTATAGAAGAATTTTACAATTCTGTCTATGTCTTTAATCTCATCCGTGAATGGTGGAAATCTGAGTTTATTAACTTTATTTGGAGCAATAGCAACGGATTTGATATGTGAAAATGTTTCAAAACCATAAATTCCGTTAATCGAATTTATACCCGAATTTTTTACGCCATTATACGGAAGATTGTTGTTACTTAACTGAATTAAAGTATCATTGACACAAGCACCACCAAAGGAATATCTATTAAGTAAAATTTCTATATTTTTCAAATTTTTGCCAAAAATATAGAAAGCTATCGGTTTATTTTCCATCCTAACATCTAATTTAGTAAGTAAATCTGAAAAAGATTTATATGTGTAAATTGGCAAAATTGGTCCAAATATCTCTTCAATATCAAGTTTTGATTTAAAATTGACATCGCTGATTATACCTTGTTGAAGTCTTAATTCATTTATATCAAGATTACCACCGGTATATGATTTTCCTTGAAGAAAATAGTTTTTCAATCTATCGAAATGTTTTTGATTGACAACTTTCGAATATTTGCTTAAATCGTTGTTTTTTATATCGAAAAGTTTAAATATATGCTCTTTAAGTTTAGTTTTCACCAACTCCAACTGCGAATTCTTAACATACAAATTGTCAACACTCACTGATGTTTGCCCACTGAAGAGAAATTTTCCTTTGACAATTTTCTCACAAGCAAGATCTATATCTGCATCTTCAAGTAAAACACATGGTGACTTGTCACTTAATAAAAATGTGAATTTGGATAGATTCAAACTAGCAAAATGCATAATTTGTTTAGCAACACTTTGTGAACCAGAATAAACAATATGATCAATTTTTTTATTTAAAAGAAAATTAGATTCTTCTTTTGTTAAAGATGCAACAAACAAATATTCTTTGTCAAAGTTAGAATTGATAATATCAGAAAAGCTCTTTTTAAAATTGACCAAAGAGTCAGATATTCTAATTATCGTGACATTTCCAGCTGCTATCGACTCTATCATAGGTACTAAGGTAAATCTCAAAGGCAAATTGTACGAAGACATTATATAAGTCAATCCTAATGGTTCATAGATTTTGTACGTTTTATAAAACATCGTTGACATATTATTTTTAACTTTTTTAGGCATCACTAAAGTGTGAAGATTCTTCAAAAAATAATCAAGTTCAGAAAGACAAAACTCATATTCACTTTCTATATTATCAAATTCAAATAAGCCTAAATCTTGATTTAAACTTTTTATTATTGAAGAAAAGTTGTTTTTATCTGTCAGCACTTGTTTCAATTTTTGCAATACATCCAAACGAAAACAAAGAGATTTTGTTTTCTGTGTTTTATAAAAATTTGCTTGTAAATTGTAAACATGCTCTATCTCTTGATTTGTCATTTTACTTAGCTCCGTGAATATTATCATATAATTTGGAAAATAAATGTACAAATTAAAAAATATTACACTTTAAACTCAATGCCAATTTATTATACAGATGGTATAATAATTTAAAGAGGAAGTGTTAAAGCGGATCTCTTAATAGAGGAGGAAATTATTATGTACCGCAATTACTTTCGTGTCAAAGGGTTAAATAGATTAAGTTCAATTTTAACAAGGTTCACAATATTGTTGATGGTCGCAACATTAGCTTGTGTAGCGATTGATATTTTGCCATTGCTCGGTGCTATGATTCAAGTTTTCGTAGTTTTAGGATATTTGGTTATCACATTTTGTACATTTTTCTTAATCTTATTGAATGAAAACTTCAGAGAGAAATTTAAAGAGCTTGGAAAATTTAGCAACTGGAGTGAATATGCAAATGATTTGGCTATCAAAATGAAAAATATTCCTTTCATTCTTTTTTCAATATGTATAGTTCTTTGTATTGTTTGCATTATAAATTACATTATTAACAAAAATTACGATAGAAAAACTCACCTTATTGTAGTTCCGTGTGTCATGACATCACTTGCAACTGTCTTCACTATAATCCACATGATATTAATTAACGTTTTCAGTTATTAAAAGGAGGCTCAGTATGATTAAGATATGCACAAGTAATCTCAATGATGAAGTTCTAGTTTATTACAAAGATGCTCCTTTAAAATTCAAAAAGGAGAATGGAGATTTCGTCGCCGAAGTAGATTACTCCACTGAAATTGAATTGACATTTGTTTATATGCATGAATTTAGAAGTAAACTTTGGTTTTTATATATGCTTTTTTTCTACATCATCTCAGTTTTTGGTCTTTTTGCAAAATTGTACGAAAAAAGTTGCATTCAATTAAATACCAAAGTTGTATTAAAGCCTAATTCATCAAATGAAGTTTACAATTTTAGAATACACAAACCGAAAAACGCATCAAGTGAAATAGCTGTTTTATTTTCAAACGATGATCATTCGAAAAATATATTCTATGACGGTGATACAAATTTCTTCGTTGAAGATCCTGTTGCTAAGAAAAGAAAGAAATTATACAACTTATTCGCCGCTTTATCTTGGATTGCAATTATAATTTCAGTTGTCGTAATTGTAATTGTTACTTTAATTTAGTTATTAATTAATATCAACATTCTATTTAAAACTATCAAAAAATTTATGTGATAAATTTTAGACTCTTTACATATAGTTTTTAATTTGCTATATTTTTCATTGCAGTTTTTACTGCTTCGTGATGGTCCGCTGATTATGTTCATGAACATCCAAAAAACAAAATTACTTAAAGGAGGCAAAAAACGATGAATTTAAATTTAGTAAATGAAATCACACAAAGCCAACTTAGAAGTGACATTCCTAATTTTGCAACAGGTGACACTTTAAGAGTTCACGTCAAGATTAGAGAAAACAACAAAGAGCGTATTCAGATCTTCGAAGGTGTTTGTATCGCTCACAGAGGTAGTGGTGTCAGCAAGACATTTATCATCAGAAAGATGAGTAACGGTGTCGGTGTTGAAAGAAACTTCTTAGTCAACTCACCATCTATCGCTAAAATTGAAGTTGTCCGTCACGGTAAAGTTCGCCGTAAGAAAATTTTCTACATCAGAAAACTTACTGGTAAAAGTGCACGTTTGGAAGAAAAATTGTAAAAAGGTTTCGCGAAAGCGAAATCTTTTTTTTATTCTGAAGAAAATGAAAAAGTGTTAATATAAATACCTTGACACCATCTTTATAATTTTATAAACTTTATAAGGTTATTTAAGGAGAATAAATTATGGTTAAAATCAGATTAAAAAGAATCGGTAGAACACATGATGTCACATATAGAATCGTTGTCTCTGATTCAAGAAATACCCCAAGAGGTATGAACAGTGAAGAAATCGGTCACTATGATCCAAATATGCCAAGTGACAAATTCTTAGTTATCAACGAAGAAGCTGCTTTGAAATGGCTTAATTTAGGTGCAAGACCAAGTGAATCCGTTTTAACACTTTTAAAACAAACCGGTATCTATGCTAAATTCTTAGCTTCCAAGAAGAGTGCTGGTAAACAAGAGAAAGTTAAAAAGGAAGTTAACAAGACTTCTGGTAAACAAAAACAGAAAGCTAAAGCTAGAAAAGAAGAATTGGCTGCTGCTAGAATCGCACGTCATAAAGCTAAACGTTTAGAAAAACGTCAAGATAAACAAAACCAAGCAACAGAGGAAGCTGCTGCTTAATAATAAGGTAAGGTTTGGTTATGGAACAAGTAAATATTCAAGAAGTACTTCAAACCTTAATTGAACCATTATTGGAAGTTAAAGCTGCTTTATTAATTAAGAGAATCGATAAAGAAGAAGACTTGGATAATGAAGTTCAAAACTACATTATTTGTCTTGATGATAAAGATTTTTTCAGATTTGTTTTAGGTAAAGGTGCTGGTTGTAATGCAATAAGAGATATTCTCTTCAACGTTGGTAGAAATTACAACAAGAAGATCAATGTCAAATTTGAAAATTTAAAAGAAGAGTAAAAAATAATATTTATACAAAAATGTTGCTATATAAAGGCAACATTTTTTATTTAAAATTTGATTATTGAAACTGATAATAATAAAGAAAAAGATTTAAATATAAAACTATTTTTGTACAAAACAACTTTTATCTAATAATACAAATTTTTTTGTATATTCTTAAAATTTCTTATTTTTTTAATATAATTAAAAGGGGTAATTTGATGGAAAGAAAAAGAATCGGACATATTGTCAACACCTTCGGATTGGATGGTGCTTTAAAAGTTGTAATAACAACCTCATATAAAGAGGAAAGATACACCAAAGGCAACAAAGTATTGATAAAAATCAATGACAATTTTGAAGAGCATATTATAAAAAAAGTCATCGATAAAAATGAGAAAGTCGTTGCATTATATTTAGAAGATATAAACGATATCAATATCGCTTTAAAATATATAAATTTAGATATCTATATGGATGTTGAACTTGAAAAAGGACAATATTTTTTCGATGATTTAATTAATATGACAATATTAAATTCAAAAAATATCCCCTTAACCAAAGTGAAACAAGTTTTAACTCAATCATCTATCGTTTATTTGATAACTAATGAAGAAAAATACATCCCATTCCAAAAAGATATATTCATAAAATCAGTTGATGTTGAAAACAAAGAGATATTTTTAACTGAACTTGGAGAAGAAGTTATATTATGATAATCAACATTTTAACTTTGTTTCCAGAGTTTTTTGAATCACCTTTAAAAACATCTATTATTAAAAAAGCAATTTTGAAAGATAAATTGAAGGTGAATTTGATAAACTTTCGTGATTATTCAAAAAACAAAAATAAAAGAGTTGATTATCCACCATATGGTGGTGGTAACGGCATGATAATTTCTGTCGAACCAATATACGATTGCTTAAAAGCAAATGATCTTTTGAATAATTCCTACAAGATTTTATTAACCGCTGATGGGGAAACATATAATCAAAAAACTGCATTTGAATTGAAAAACGAACCTAATATAACAATCATATGTGGACATTATGAAGGATTTGATAAACGCGTTGAAAAATATATCGATAAGAAAATTAGTATCGGTGACTACATTTTGACCGGTGGAGAAACTTCAGCTTTAGTTTTACTTGATTCTATCTGTCGCTTGCTCGACGGTGTTATTAAAAAAGAAAGTTACACAGATGAATCTTTTTCCAATAATTTACTTGAATATGATCAATACACAATTCCGAAAATTTTCGATGATCAAGAAGTTCCATCTGTTTTACTAAGTGGCAATCATCAGAAAGTTGATAATTTCAGATTAAAAAATAGCTTAGATAAAACCAAAAAATTACGCTATGATCTTTATAAAAAACATAGATTCACAAAGAAAGAATACGATCTAACTATAAATACAAAAGAAAATGACAAATAAAAACTATTAAGATTTTCAAATTTGAAACTTCACAAATTTTGTATCTTAATAGTTTTTTATTTTACTTTTTAACTTGATTCATCATCTGTTGAAGCATCTGTGGATTCATATTACCATTTTTGTATTGCTTCATCTGTTTAGCCATCAAATCAAATTTTTCCAAAACCTTAACAACATCTTTCTCTTTTAATCCGCTACCTTTAGCAATTCTCGCACGGCGGTTTTGTTTGATAAGTTCCGGTTTCTTTCTTTCCTTGATCGTCATTGAATTTATGCATGTTTCGACACGTTTCAATTCAGTTTGCAAACGCTCAATATCCTCATCTGACATTTTTGGCATACCTGGAATCAATCTTAAAAATCTTGACATTGAGAATTTTTTCATCTGTTTTAATATTGCCAACATATCAGTCATGTCGAAAATTCCATTCATGATACGTTTGTTGGTCTTCATGATTTGCTGTTCATCAATAGTTGCTTGAATCTGCTCAATAACACCGATAATATCGCCTTGTCCAAGTATTCTTGAAGCCATACCATCGGGATGGAAATTTTCCAAATCAGTGACTTTTTCACCAATTGATGCATATTTGATCGGAAGATTTGTCATCTTCTTGATAGATAATGCTGCACCACCACGAGCATCACCATCAAGTTTACTCATGATTATACCAGTGAGTTTAACTTTACTATGGAAGGTATTGGCAACATTAACTGCATTTTGACCAACCATAGCATCGACAAGCAACAATTCCTCATCAAGTGGTACTGCTTTTTCAATTTGATTAAGCTCATCCATGAGCTTCTCATCGATCTCCAAACGACCAGCTGTATCAATAAGCAAAACATCGTACTTTTCAGCAAGTGCTTTGTTATAAGCAGCATTAGCGATATTTGCAACTTTCTTGGTATCACGATCTACATAAACATCAACATCGATGGAATTAGCTAATGTCACTAATTGATCTATAGCGGCTGGACGGTAAATATCACAAGCTGCGATCAAAACTCTCTTTTTATTCTGTTTTTTGTACAAATTAGCAAGTTTTGCAATAGCTGTGGTTTTACCAGTACCTTGCAAACCGACCAACATAATAACAGTAGGTTTATTGATGTTGAAACAAACATCGTTATCACCACTTCCCAACAACTTAGTGAGTTCATCATAAGTTATTTTGATCATCGTTTCGGCAGGAGATAAGTTTTGGAAGACTTTTCTACCGATAGCCTCTTCACGGATGTTCTCGATAAATTCATTTGCTACATCATAATTAACGTCAGCATCAAGTAAAGCAACACGAATTTCGTTTACAACTTCATTCATGTTATCTTCTGTTAAAGTTCTATTACCTTTTATTCTTTTAAATATATTGGTAAATTTTTCAGTTAAAGATTCAAATGCCATATTTAAAACTCCATAATCTCATTAATATCTTGAATAAGCTTATCAGCTGATTTCTCATTATAGCAAGAAACACATTCATACAGACGATTAATTTTGTCAGATAATCCTAATTTTTCTTCATAGTATTCCAACTTGTTGATACCAGATAAAATAGATTCATAACAACAAGCACGTGAAATTTTCTCATTGATAGCTATTTCAGAAATCGAGAGATCTTCCACGATGTACAAATATGTCCTATGATATGTTTTTTCTGGAAGCAATTTTCCATAAACATAAAACATCCTCACTAAAGAAGGTGTGATATTTATAACTTTTTTCATTTTCAATTAAAAGGATGATTAAGATTAATCATCTAAATTTTCATCTCCTATCAATAAACCATATAAATACATATCCAAATCAAACTCCTTAAGATCGTTCATCTGTTCACCTAAACCAATAAAACGAACTGGAACTTCCAAAAGATCTCTGATTGCTAAAATAATACCACCTTTACTTGTTCCATCCATCTTTGTAATTACAACACCTGTCAATGGAACAACATCTTTGAAAACTTTAGCTTGCTCAATACCATTTTGACCGGTGTTTGCATCCAAAACAAGGAGTGTCTCGTGTGGAGCATCTTGTATCACCTTCTTGATAACTCTTTGAACTTTGCCAAGTTCATCCATCAAATATTGTTTGTTATGTAATCTTCCAGCAGTATCGATCAAAACTAAATCGTAATCTTCACTCTTCGCTTTTGTCAATCCTTCATAACAAACAGAAGCAGGATCTGAATTCTCAGGTTTGAAGAAAATATCAACTCCAACTCTACTAGCCCACAATTTCAATTGTTCAATGGCACCTGCACGGAAGGTATCAGCAGCAATAAGCAATATTTTCTTTCCTTGATCTTTATATCTTTTTGCAAGTTTGGCTATGGTCGTTGTTTTACCTGTTCCATTAACACCAACGATTAAACAAACAGTTGGATTTACATCTTTGAACTCGATATCGGTTTTGAATGTTCCACCTTGATTGACATAACCGATGAACATTTTGTCAACTAATACATCGTTGATTTCAGCTGTATCTGTAATACCTTTCTCATTGCATTCTTTTTCCACTTGATCGAGAATCTCCATTGTCAATTTGACACCAACATCAGATTCGATCAAAATTCTCTCGAGTTCATCGAAATATTCTGCGTTCTTCTGCTTATGTTCTTTCGATAGTTTGGTAAGTTTGCTTGCAAAACCTTTATGAGATTTATCAAGTCCAGTGATGTATTTTTGATCAACAATTTTCTTGTTCTCTAAAAGTTGTTTTTTCTCTTCTTTCTTCTGTTTTTCTTTCTCTTCTCGTTTTTCTTTTAATTTATCAAGAAGTTCCTGTTTTCTTTTCTTCTCTCTATCTTTTTTAGAAAGTTTGTTTTTATCACTTGTTGAAGTTTCTTCTGGTTCCGCTTCAAACTCCTTTAAAGCTTCTTTCAACTCCAAAGCTTGTTTTTTCTCTTCATCAGTTAAGTTTTCAAATTCTTTAGAAGTTTCAATATTTTCTTCTGAAGTTTGTTCTAGTTTTTCCTCTTGTGATGATTTTTTAGAGAATTTTGATTTCAACCAACTAATTAAACCCATATTTAGTCCTCCACATAATTTTTCAAAGCATCAAATGCCGCATTTTTCTGTGCTTCTTTTTTAGATGTTCCTTCACCTTCACCAATAATAACTTCATCCAGTTTGCATAAAACTTTGAATTTAGGATGAATTTTATCCTTGGAAATATAAACGCACTCATAGATTGGAAGTTTTTTCAACTTTTTCTCAATTTTTGATTGTAAGAGTGATTTGTAATCATCGATTGAAGACAACATCTCGTTTTCATTGTAATAAGGGATGAAAATATCCAATATAAATTTGCTGACAAAATCATACCCAAGATCAAGGAATATAGCACCAATAAAAGCTTCAAAAACATCCTCCAAAACTTTCTCATGATGTTCTTTGTTATTCTTTTCACCTTGTGAATAGAGAATGTATTCTTCAAAGTTAAGCTTGTTACTAAGTTTTGTCAAAGTGGATCCTTCAACTAAAAATTTACGTCTTTTACTTAATTCTCCACTTGAAAAATCAGCATGTCGTTGCAACAAAAATTTCGTGATCACCGAATACAAAACAGAATCACCTAAAAACTCCAAACGATCGTAATCTGCAATTTTGATTTTACCTTGAGATTTCAAATAAACTTCGTTTGAGTAGGATTTGTGAGTGAATGCTTGCACATAGTAATCCAAATTTTTGTATGGAAGTTCCATTTTTAAAAGCAAGGATTTGATATTATCTCTCTCCGTCGTGCTCATCAAACATCTCCTCTATTTTTTCAACAATATTATTTTTTGCCATCAAATAAGCGACTCTTATTGCATGATAGAATGCATAACTATCGGAATTTCCATGTGCTTTAACACAAACTTTTTTAATACCTAATAAGATGGCTCCTCCAGTTTTCTTATAATTTAAAGTATCTTTCATAACTTTAAATGATTTTCTTGCAAACAGATATCCGATTTTACTGAACAAGCTTCTCTTGAATGATTCTTTTATCAAATCGTTCATCATCTTCGAAGCACCTTCGGTTGCTTTCAAAAAGATATTCCCTTCAAATCCAGGGGTGACTATAACATCGTGTGTACCATCAAGTGCTTCTCTCGCCTCACAATTTCCTTTGAAATTGATGGCTTTTTCATTCTCTAAAAGATCGTAGGCTTCAACGATATTTTTCAAGCCTTTGCCTTTTTCAGAACCATTTGATAATAAATAGACTGATGGGTTTTCAATATTCAAAACTGTTTTAGCATAAGCTGAACCCATCAATGCAAATCCAACTAACTCCTCTGGGGTGTTTTCATTTGAAGCACCGATATCGAGAATCACAGTTTGTTTATCTTTTATCTTGGTGACAAAAGGTGCACAAAAAGCAGCTCTTTGAATATTTTTCATCCTATTGAGAATCAAAGTACTTCCGGTAATAAAACCACCACTTGAACCAGCAGTTACAAAGCCATCAAGGTCATCCTGTTTAACTTTATTGAGACCTTTGACCATACTGGATTCTGTATTTCTCAACAATTTCAATGGAGATACTTCCATCGGAACTATTTCCTGAGCATCGACAAATTCTATATTGTCAGAATAATTTACAAACTCATCTTTAAATTCTGATGTTTTACCAACTAAAATCAATTTGACATCTTTATAATCTTTGACAAATTCCAAACAAGCTTTGGTAGTTTCTTTGTTTCCAAAATCACTACCTTCCATATCAATTACGAGTTTTATCATTTTTCTCCCCTTTCAATCTGAATTTTTCATAAATATTCTTTTTCAATTTCATAAAGTAATTTTGCAAATGTATGTTTTGCACAGATTCCATCACATATCTTGATAAAAGATATATCTGCTTATCAATTTTCTGAAGTTCTTTAATTTCTGTTGGAAGTTTCTCCCCAGTTAATTCATACTTTTCAATAGATTTGAACGGTTTTTTAATAACATGAGTCAACAGATAATTAAATTCGACATTTGTTTCTTTATTGCAATCATAAATGTAATTTTCATATGATGCTAGAATGATGATTTTCAGATACTTTCCCAAATTGGAAAAAACATCGTCCAATGATATTTTATAAAAATTGTATCTTGGTTTGCTTGTAATTGTAATATGATGTTTTTTCAAATAGTCCTCACAATTTCTCGTAGATATATATTTCAATAAGAAATTGAGAAGTTCCTCTTTATGATTATTTACAACATACTTGAAATATTCATCTTCCTTCTTTCTTTGATTAATCTGGCTTTCAACGAATTTGTAGAATGACCCGGAGTTGTAATCATTGACAACATCCTCATAAGTTATGGTTTTATCATTGATCATCTTTTTCAAAACCAACATAGTTTTATATGAATCATCGACTGATTTATGAGAGTGGAGATTCAAATTTTCATCGTCGTACAATTTGTATATTGTATTTAACGATGGAACGTTATGTTTATTGAAAGTATTCAAATACTCCGTAGCGAATTTTTGAACATCGAAATATTTGAAATCCTTAAAATTCAATTTGTACCTATTCAAAGTTCCAAGTAAGAAATGAAGATCATTTTCAAATCCGAATCCGATAACCAATGTCTCATCATCAATAAGTTCCAATAGTTCAAAATACATCCCTTTGTCAAAACTTGGTGCTTTGTTGAAAGTTTCAACTGAATAAGCAAGTTGCAAATATAAATAATTTCCCATCTTGTTGGTTAAAAATGGTGATTCAGGATTACAAAGAATATCTTTGGCACTGATAACATTGAAATTTCTATCAGTTAGAACATATCCGACGCTGCAGATTTTTCCAACCCCATTAAAAATATTGGCACATTCGAAATCTAAAAATAGGAATTTTTTGATCATTTATAAGAACGTTTCCCTCGAACTAACTTTTTACCAACAATCTCACTAACTTCTGTGAACGTCACAAAGGCTTTATCATCAATTTGGCTAATAATCGTTCTAACTTTATTCACTTCAAATCTGTTAACAACAGAATAAATCATCTTTATATCTTCATTCTTATAATAACCTTGAGCTTTTATAAATGTGACTCCACGTCCCATCTCTTTTTCAATCACCTTTGCAATTTCATCAGCTTTTGAAGTGATTATTATACCCATGATTGCACGATTCAAACCTTCATTGATAAAATCGATAGTCTTTAAATTGACAAAGTAACTGATGATTGAGAATAATGCAACAATCAAATTGTTGATAGCTGGATCGGTAAAATTATTCAAACACATGAATAATACATACAAAATCAAATTGTAAAGCATACAAACTTTACCAACTGAGAGGTTCAAGCGTTTGTGAATAAGCAATGAAAGAATATCTATACCATCCATCGCACCTCCGAATTTTATAGTCAAACCTGTTCCCATACCTGAGAGAACTCCACCGAATATCGCACAGATTATCCTGTATTCTTCATTTCTTAATATCGAAAACAGCTCAGTATCAAGAATGCTGGTGTACAATCCACCACAGCCTTCATACAAAAATACAGCTAAAGCGTATGAAAAAATTGCTACTAATGAATAAATAAGCATTGAAAATCCGATTTTTTTAATACCGACAAGGAAAAACGGAATATTCAAAACCACCAACCATAAAGACATCGGCATATATGTTGCTAAAGTGGAATTTTCGTATTGAATGATGTAATTTATCAACATACTCGTTCCGGAGATACCTCCATCAAGAAGTTTTCCAGGAGTTAAAAATAAAGCAACGCCAACGGCATTTATAAATCCAGCTAATATTAAAAAAATGAAATTTTTAAATTCAATCTTCTTATAAGATTTCTTCTGTTGAGCTAAAATTTGTTCTTCCATAAATTTACCTATATATTGTTTATTATAAAATATATGTAAACTCTTTAATCTCTTTAATTATAAATTTGTGTCTTTACCAACGTTATTTTTTGTTATTTCTTTGATGTACATAGCAAACGAAGCATTCTCATTTTGATGAGCAACAATGTACTTTGCATCTTCCAAAGCATGGGAATATAATTTTTCAAATTTTACAAAGTCAGCTATACCAAGAGGTGAGATACCACTTTGTTCTTCTCCCAAGATAAAACCATATCCTCTTTGATTGATGTCAAACTTTGATAATTCTTCACCGTCATTGTGAGAACTTATGAAATTAAGCTTTTCAATTGTTTTTTCATCATCGCCATCATAGATGAGAATACAAGTAGATTTTTGGCCGTTTCTTCCGATTCGCCCACGAAATTGGTGAAGTGTAGAAAGTCCAAAGTAATTGCTGTCATAAATGATCATCAAACTAGCATCTTTAATATCAATTCCTACTTCAACAATAGAAGTAGCAATTAAAATAGGTTTCTCTTTATTTTTAAATTTTTGAAGGATTTTTATCTGTTCTTCCTTTTTCAATTGTCCATAGATATATTGGCATTTGTCTTTGAAAATACTCTCATATTTTTCATATACCTTCAATAGATTTGTTCGTGTATTTTGTGAGTCAAATCTCGGTACAATAATAAATACTTGTCGGTTATTTGAAATGGCAAGTTTAATATGCTTCAGAATATTCTCATTTTTTGATGATGTCACATATGTTTGAACATCTCTTTTTTCAAATGGAAATTGTGTTAATCTAGATTCATCCATATCACCGTATATAACCCTTGAAAAAGTACGTGGTATAGGTGTCGCAGTTGTGAACAAAATATCGATATTGGAACCTTTTTTCAAAAGTAGACTCCTTTGTTTAACACCGAATTTTTGTTCCTCATCGATTATAACCAAACTTAATTTGTTGAAGATTACTTCATTATTCAACAAAGATGTTGTTCCTACTATTATCGAATATTTATTTTTCTTAATATTCTCAAGTATATCTTTCTTGTTTTTAGATGGAATTTTATTTTCAATTAAACAAACTTTTATGTCACTGTCTTTGAAAATTTCACTGAAAAATTGATAATGTTGCAAAGCAAGAGAAGTTGTCGGTGCCATAATGACTGATTGACCATTTCTTAAAAAATTGAAAAAACACGCGCCAGCAGCAACTAGTGTCTTTCCAGTTCCAACATCACCAATCAATATTCTGAACATCGGTGTATTTTTGTTCATATCATCATAAATCTCTTTTAAAACTTTTGTTTGATCGTTTGTGAGTTTGATATTCATCTTGTCAACAAAATTTAAAAATAATTTTGCTTCATTTGAATCTATTTGCATTGTAAATTCTTTTTTCAAAGTGCTGTTATGGAGTTTATTAAGTTCCACCAATGTTGCATATTTCAAAGCTTCAATGTATTTTGCCTGATTGATAGCTTTCAGTGTCATGCTTTTTTCATTTATATTCAGATTTGGAAAATGAATATATTTGTACATCATATTAAGATCCATCAAATTATTTTTCTGGATGAAGTATTCTGGAATTTCATTTGTTATAAAAGGTTTTTGTTTATAAACCAACTTTTGTATTATCTTTTCAAATTGGCTTTGTGAAATACTTTTAGGAAGCTTGTAAATAGGTCGACATTTATTTTTAAAATATATGTTGTCAAGTTTTAAATAATACAGCAATAAAAAATCCTTCGTTTTGGCACGATAACGCAATTTGAAAAAATATGTGTTCTCTTTTTCAAAATTTCTGAACATGTACAATTGATTGAATTGAACTATGTTGAAAATTTTTGATGTTTGATATTCTCTAACTGTCAATTTGAGAATGTCCAAATTAGCTCTGAGCATATCTTTGCTGACAACTTTACCACAAATATTGACTTCCTCTTTGTCTTTATAGGCATATTTAATATTTGATAAAGTTAAATTATCATATCTAATTGGGTACTTTTTCAAGATGTCAATTTCATTGACAACATTCAAATTTTCAAACACTTTGGACATATAATTATTTTACAAAAAAAGCGTGCTCTTTTATAAAGCACGCGATTAAAATAACTTTGTTTTATTTACTCTACTGAAACGTAGAATGAATATACTGGTTGTCCACCATTTTTAATTTCGAATTCTAAATCTTCGTTATTCTTGGTGTATTTGTTTTTGAGTTTCTCAACAAATTCCAAGGTTTTCTCATTGACATCCAAGCCGTAATAAATTGTGACGATGGAGGAATCAGAATTGATCAATTTCTTCAATAATTTTTCCAAAGCTTCCTCTTTTGTTTTGACAGAACAGACTATTTTCTTCTTTGAGATGGCCATAAAATCACCATTGTGAACTTTAGTACCATCAATTTCAGTATCTCTTACTGAGAATGTGATCTCACCGGTTTTTATCTCAGAAATTAATTCGTTCATGCTTTCAACATTTTCGTTTTCACTTGAACTTGGGTTAAAGATCATACATGCGGCAATACCAGCAGGGATTGATTTGGTAGGAATGACATTAACTCTGCATTCACCTTGCAAAACATCGCTAGCTTGAGAAGCAGCCATGATGATATTGGAGTTGTTTGGGAAGATATACACA
Source organism: uncultured Bacilli bacterium (assembly GCA_944332485.1). Lineage (GTDB taxonomy): Bacteria > Bacillota_I > Bacilli_A > RFN20 > CAG-288 > CAJMBK01. Next base: position 56,504 of record CALVKB010000003.1, read on the forward strand.
ACATCTGCATTAACTTCACGACAAGCGTTGACAAAATCTTCAGTTGATGGGTTCATTGTTTGGCCACCAGATACGATTCTTGTGACACCTAAATTTGTAAATTCCTTCTTTATACCTTCACCATTTGCCACTGCGATCAAAGCAAATTCGGATCTTTGCTTATTCTGTTCAGTTTTTGCTATATTTTTAACTTCCAAAGTAGAATTTACTTCACCTTGATTCTCCTCAATTAAGTGAGAATGCTGTTCTGACATATTCTCAATTTTAAGTTTGACAAATTCACCAAATTGTTGAGCGTAAGTTAGAATATGACCAGGTCTCATTGTGTGAATGTGAACTTTGACTAAATCATCATCATGAACTGAAACAATGGAATTACCATGAGCGTTCAAGACTGCGTCGATACGTTTTTTATTGTATGGACGTTTTCCTAATTTCATCAAATCTTCTTCTTTTGGTAAACGAAGGATGAACTCTGTACAATATCCAAATTCCTCATGTTTGAATTTAGATTGAACATTTGCTGTTTCTGCATTTTTAAACTCATACTCATCGTTTCTAAAATTGGTTGAAACAACCTGTGGCATTATCTTCTCAACAACTTGATTGTGCAAAGCTTTCGACATACCTTCGATGATCTTAACAAAACCGGCACCACCGCTATCGACAACACCAGCTTCTCTTAAAACAGGTAATAAATCTGGTGTTCTTTGTAAACTTGCTTTAGCTTCTTTGAGGAAAATATCAAAAACATCATAAATATGCATGTTCTCTTTAACTTGTTCACTCAAAGTTTCACTAGCTTCACGGACAACAGTTAAAATTGTTCCTTCAACAGGTGTCATAACATTTTGATAAGCGACTGTTTTTGCGTTGACAAATGCATCTGCAATATCAAAAGCATTAGCCTCTGTTTTATCTTTCAAACTATCAGCGAAACCTCTGAAAATCTGTGAAAGAATAACACCAGAATTTCCTCTTGCACCGAACAACAAACCTTTCTTAAAGGCCTCAGCAATCAGATAAATATTTTTCTCTTCTTTAACTTCATAAACTTTTGCGGCACCACTTGAGATTGTCAAATTCATGTTTGTTCCTGTGTCGCCATCAGGGATTGGGAAGACGTTCAACTGATCAATTTCTGGGTAATGATTGTACAAATTATTGCTTGCAGAAATTATCATATTCTTCAATATCTTACCATCAATAGTTTTCATTTTTTACTCCTTACTCAACTAGTAAATTGGATTTACTAATCATATATATCAATGTCAATTTAAATTCAAATTCAAAACAAAAGTACACCTAATTTTGTGTATATAAATTATACAATGTTGCTGGTAAAATATGTAGTTTAATAGTGGTCATACTAACAAGATTTTCAAAGAAAGCGTTTTATTTTTTACATAGTTGCCATAAAGTTTGTATATTTTAATAATAAATAAGTTGTTTACTTTTATTTTTAATTATAATAATATTGGTTTTTATCAAAAAACGGAGGTTGAAAATGAAAAAATTGATATCTTTAAATGAAGTTTCTTACACTTATAATGAGAATGTTGAACCACGCAAATTTGTCTTAAATAATGTTTCTTTCGATATAAATGAGAACTTCTTCACCTTGATTTTTGGTGAAAATAATTCGGGTAAAACCACACTTTTGAAACTTATTAACGGCGAATTAAATTTGATCTACGGCGATATTAAAATTGAAGGTGAATCAATAAAAGGTGCCAGTAGAACTAAGATAAATAAGCTTTTGCAAAAGTTTTCAATCGTAACTAATAATCCTATTGATCAAATTATCTACGATAGTAAACTTAAAGACTATCTTGAATTCTATTTGCAGAATCATCATTACAAAAAAGAAGTTATTCCACAAGTTATTGATGAAGTTTGTAAAGTTACCAATCTCAAATCTTCCTTGAACAAAAGTATCCAATATTTCAAATCATCTGATTTAAGAAAATTATACTTAGTTCAAGCGTTATTAAGTTCAAAAAAATATATCATAGTCGATGATTTACAAACTCTTGTTCCAACAAAGATGATAGAGGACTTCATGTTGTATCTTAAAGAAAATTGCAAAGATAAGACAATTATCTTAATCTCAGACACAGATGAGATAATAAGCGATTATGTAGATAAAGTGCTGGAGTTAAATGACGGTTTGTTAGTTGAGGAAATAATCTACTCCGAAGTACCAAGACTTGAAAGAGATTTCTAAAAAAATCTGTGCATTTTGCACAGATTTTTTATTTGCCAACTTTTATTAAAAATAATAGATTGTTTTAAAAATAGATACAAAAAAAGCGGCAACAAGCTATTTTCCCTGTTATGGTATCGTCGCCACCATGGTGCTTAACTTCTGTGTTCGG
>CALVKB010000004.1 GCA_944332485.1 uncultured Bacilli bacterium
TTGAAGTCAAAAAACAGCATTATCATTTTAAAAAATTTTTAAGTGCTTAGTTTTGCATTAAATATGATAAATAACAGAATAGTTGTAAATTTATATTTTATTCATATTTAATAATATATAATTTATAAGATTTAACATAAGGATTTTTATATGGATAAAATTAAAATAGTAGACTTATATTGCAAAGCGGAAAATTCCTCCGAGATTCTCAAAGGAGTCAATCTTGAGATCAACAAAGGGGATATCATCGCTTTTTTAGGACCAAACGGTCATGGTAAATCAACTTTGTTAAATGTTTTGATGGGTGATCCAACCTACAAAATTACAAAAGGTAAAATATATTTTGATGATGTTGATATAACTTCATATACTCCAGATCAAAGAAGCAAATTAGGGATGTTTTTAAGTTTTCAATCACCTATAAGTATCCCTGGCGTTGTTTCTATGGACTTTTTTAAGATGGCTTTGAACGCTCATAAAGATAAACCTATGAAGATGTTTGAATATTATAGGATTCTTGAGAAAGCTTATAAGGATCTCAACATGGATTTTTCCTACGCACAGAGATTTTTGAACGATGGATTTTCCGGTGGTGAGAGAAAGAAAAACGAAATACTTCAAATGAATATTTTGAAACCTGATTTTTGCATGTTGGATGAGATCGATTCCGGTTTGGATGTCGATGCTTTGAATATCATCGCCGAAAATATCAACGCTTTGTACAAGGAGAAACAATCGACATTTTTGATAATATCACACTATTCAAAACTTTATTCTTTAGTCAAACCTAACAGAACAATCGTCATTATTGATGGTAAGATAGTTTTGAATGAAGATGGCGAACTTGCAATGTTAGTTTCGGAAAATGGTTATTCATATCTTTCTAAGAAGTACAACATAAGAATAACTAAACAGCAGGAAAAACAAAGTGTTCTTGGAACATGTGGTAATAAGGTTATATGATGAAATTTTTCAACGACAAACAATTTGATAACAAGACTTTAAGTATTGAAAATTGTTTTATATTTGATAAAACCAATTTAGTTTTTGATAATCAAATTGTTTTAAATAATGATGAATCCAAAACTATTTTCATCTTTGATTTTTCAAAACATTCACAATTTAATCTGCATGTTCTTCTTCATAAAAATAGCTCATTTAATTTTTATTATGCTGCTATCAAAGATTCGGATTTTGAAAAGAATATCAAGATCAAAATAGACCATTTGGAAGAACACTCAACTTCGCATGTTGAGATGTTCGGGCTGAACAATTCACAAAAAAATAGCATGCGATTTGATATGATTGCCTCAATTTTTAATAAAGCAATCAAGTGTGCAACTAGAGTTGAAGGAAAAATTGTCAACTTAAAAGAAAAATGCTCTTCAACTGTTTTACCGATTTTGAACATTGAGGAAAATGACGTTAAAGCAAGCCATGGTGCGGCTTTAGGTACCATCGATCAAAGGATGATTTACTATTTGACATCAAGAGGAGTAGAGCAAGAACAAGCCAAGAAACTTGTTACAGCTTCTTACTTTAGAAAAATAGTCGATCTACTTACTGATGAGAAGATTAAAAAAGATGTTTTAAAACATCTTATAAATATCAATTAGGAGGTTAGTATGGAGATTTTGGATGCTAAAAAAATAAGAGAAGATTTTCCAATATACAAGAACACCAGCTTGATGGATGGTCATCCTTTAGCTTATCTTGATAATGCTGCTACAACCTTCAAACCTTACAAAGTTATCGATGCAATAAGATATTATTATGAAAATGAAACAAGTAATGCACACAGAGGTGATTATCGTTTATCAGCGAATGTTGATTATAAATATGAATTAGCACGTAAAAAAGTTGCAAAATTTATCAATGCTAAGGATATTGAAGTGTGCTTTACTTCAGGTACAAGCATGTCTTTGAATATGATTGCTTATGGTTTAGCTGATTTATTGAATGAAGGTGATGAAATTTTAATAACTGAAGCCGAACATGCTTCAAATGTTCTTCCTTGGTTCAACATCGCAAAAAGACATAACTTTGTTATTAAATATGTCCCCTTGACTAAAGATGGTCGTTTGACTGTTGAGAATTTCAAAAAATCTATAACTAAAAAAACCAAAGTTGTCAGTTTAGCTCATGTTACCAATGTTTTAGGTTACACAGTTGATGTTAAAACATTGGCTAAAATAGCTCATGAAAATGGAGCATATTTTGTCTGTGATGGTGCACAAAGTGTTCCACATATCAAAACTGATGTTAAGGATTTGGATATTGACTTTTTGGCTTTCTCAGGGCATAAAATGCTAGGTCCAACTGGTATTGGTGTTCTTTATGGAAAATATGAACTTTTGACAAAGATCAATCCACTTCTTTCCGGTGGTGGTATGACCTCACGCTTTGATACTTGTGGTGATATAACCTACTCGATGGTTCCTTATAAATTTGAAGCAGGAACACAAAATATCGCGGGGGCGATCGGTTTAGGTGAAGCTTGTGAATATTTACAAGAAATCGGTCTTGATAAGATTTATCAGCATGAGATGAATTTAAGAAATTACGCCATATCAAAACTTGAAAAACTTGATAATGTTATTTTGTACAACAAAGATGCCGATCACGGTATCATAACTTTCAATATAAAGAATATCAATTCTCAGGACATCGCTACATATATGTCCAGCAAAGGTGTTTGTGTGAGATCCGGCCAACATTGTGCTAAGATACTTTTGGATTTTTTACAAACTGAATCCACTTTGCGTTGTTCATTTTATCTTTACAACACCTATGAAGATGTTGATCAACTTGTTGAATGTTGCATAAATGGAGGTGATTTTCTAGATGCCTTTTTCTTATGATGCGAATATTTTGAGAGAAATTATCCTCGATCATTATCAAAATCCGAGAAATTATAAACAGATTGATAGTGATGATTTTATAAAAATTCATATGGATCATTCTGATAACTGCACAGATGATATATATGTTTATTTGAAAGTTGAAAATAATGTGATCAAAGAATGTTATTGGTATGGTCACGCTTGTGCTATATCAACAGCTTCTAGTTCAATTATGACTGAACTTGTTGTCAATAAAACAGTTGAAGAAGCAACTAAAATTATGGACGAGTTCAACAAGATGATGAAAAACGAAGAATTTGATGAATCAATCCTTGATGAAGCTGTTTGCTTTGTCAACACCTATCGTCAACCATCACGAGTCGGATGTGCCACTATCTCTTGGCGAGGTTTGAAAGAAGCCTTTGAGCATTTGAAGCATGAAGGAGATTGCGACTGTGGAAAATAATTATATTGATGAACTTGTCATCTCCACTGGCAAAGGTTTGAATGAGGATGTCGTCAGACAGATATCCAAATTCAAAAATGAACCAGAATGGATGTTACAAATAAGACTCGATGCTTTAAAAGAATTTTTAAAACATCCAAATCCAAAATTTGGACCTGATTTAAATTTCATAAATTTCCAAGATTACACTTACTATAAGAAGGTTTCTAAGGATGTTGAAAAAAGTTGGGATAATGTTCCAACAAAAGTTAAGGACACCTTTGATAAGTTAGGTTTGCCAGAAGCTGAGCAAAAATATCTTGCAGGAATCACCACTCAATATGAATCAGAAGCTGTCTATCATAATATGCTTAAAGAGGTCAGTGAGAAAAATGTCATATTCTTAGATACTGATACTGCCTTAAAACAACACCCTGAGATTTTTAAAAAGTACTTTGGAAAAATAGTGCCTTACACCGATAATAAATACGCCGCATTGAACACAGCTGTTTGGTCCGGCGGGAGCTTTATTTATGTTCCAAAAGGTGTCATTTTAGATAAACCATTGCAATCATATTTCAGAATCAATTCACAAAGAAGTGGACAATTTGAAAGAACACTTATTATTGTTGAAGATGAGTCAAGTTTGCATTATGTTGAAGGTTGTACCGCTCCAACTTACTCCTTTGACAGTTTACATGCTGCTATTGTTGAAATATATGTTGGTAAAAGATCAAAAATGCGTTATTCAACAATTCAAAACTGGTCAACTAACATAATAAACTTAGTGACAAAAAGAGCATTGGTTGAGGAAGATGGTTTGATGGAATGGGTCGATGGTAATATCGGATCCGGTTTGAATATGAAATACCCATGCTGTGTTTTAAAAGGTGATAGAAGCAAAGGTAGCTGTATCTCAATTGCTGTTAGCAGCAAGAATCAATATCAAGATGCAGGTGCTAAAATGATACATCTTGGCAAAGAAACAACTTCAAAGATAATCTCAAAATCGATTGTCAAAGAAGGTGGTGTTTCAAATTACAGAGGTATAGTTGATATTAAAAGTTCATCTAGCAATTCCAAAGCTCACGTAGAATGTGATACTTTGATTTTAGATGATATCAGTAAATCAGATACCATTGAAACTAACAACGTAAATAATAACACTTCATTTTTGGAACATGAGGCGAGTGTTAGTAAAATAAGCGAATCTGATCTTTATTATTTGATGAGTCGTGGATTATCAAAAAAAGAAGCTACTCATCTTATTGTTATGGGATTTATCGAACCATTCAGTTCAGAGTTACCTATGGAATATGCAGTTGAATTAAATCAATTGATAAAATTGGATATGGAAGGTTCAATTGGATAGTATGAAAGTTGATTTTGATGTAATCGTCGTCGGTGGTGGTCATGCTGGAAGCGAAGCAAGTCATGCTTGTGCTGTAATGGGTAAAAAGACTTTACTTTGTGTTTTAAATATAAATATGATCGCCAATATGCCGTGTAATCCCTCTATAGGTGGTTCTGCCAAAGGTATCGTAGTTCGTGAGATAGATGCTTTAGGTGGAATTATGGGAAAACTCGCCGATAAGCATTATATGCAGATGAAGATTTTAAATCTTTCAAAAGGGCCCGGAGTCCAGTCTTTACGTTCACAAGAGGATAAAAAAACTTATCCACTTTGTGTCCGTGACTATCTTTTGCAAACAGAAAATTTGACCATATGGCAAATTGAAGTTACAAAGATTGAAAGACTCACTACAAATGAAGATGAAGAATCTTATTTTCAAATAAGTTTTGCTGATAATAGAGAAAAAATTATCGTTCGAAGTGTTATTTTGTGCACAGGAACATTTCTTGAGTCAGTTATCTTGCGAGGTCATACTGTGACACCAGCCGGTCCGGATGGTGAAAATCCAAGCCATGGATTATCCAAGTCTTTGAGAGAACTTGGGTTAGATTTATTCAGACTTAAAACTGGTACTCCACCAAGAATTAAAAAAGATAGTATCGATTTTTCAGTATTGGAACCTCAATATGGAACAGAAGGTAATATTGCCTTCAGTTTTGATACCACTGAATTTTTACCTTTGGACAAACAATGTGTTTGTTATTTAACATATACAAATGAAAAGACACATCAAATAATTAAAGAACATTTGTCAGATTCAGCTATGTACGGTGGAGTTGTCACAGGAGTTGGTCCAAGATATTGCCCTTCCATTGAAGATAAAATTGTCCGTTTTAAAGATAAAGAGAGACATCTTTTATTTTTGGAACCGGAGAGTTTTTCAAATGATTCAATCTATCTGCAGGGATTCTCGACTTCGATGCCTGTTGATGTTCAAGAGAAGATGGTGCATTCACTAAAAGGTTTGGAACATTGTGAAATATTGAAATATGCTTATGCGATTGAATACGATGCGATAAAACCTTTGGAATTCTCGCAAAGTTTGATGTCTTATAAAGTTAAAGGGTTGTTCGGAGCGGGTCAAGTTATAGGAACAAGTGGATATGAAGAAGCCGCAGCTTTAGGTTTGATGGCAGCGATCAATTGTGTCAGATATTTGAACAAGGAGAATTCATTTATTCTAAGACGTGATGAAGCTTATATTGGAATCATGATTGATGACCTTGTCACCAAAGGTACAGAAGAACCATATAGACTTTTATCTTCAAGAAATGAATTTAGAATGATTGCAAGAAGTGATAATGCTGATAGTCGTTTGATGAAGTATGGCTATGAACTTGGGTTAAATTCCAAACAAAGATATCAAAGATTCTTAGATAAAAGAAAGAATATCGAAAATGCAATCAAAGCTTTGAACAAAGTTCATGTTGGTAACAATAAAGAAGTTAAAGAATATATTAAAAATTTAGGATTTGAAGAACCTTCAAGCGATCAATCTTTTTACAATTTATTGAAACGACAATTTGTTGAATATAAAAAATTGCAAAAGTTTGCAACATTGCCATTTTTAAGTGATACAGAAATAAACTGTTTGGAAATTGAAGCAAAGTATGAAGGATACATCAAAATGGCTTATGAACAAGCTTTCAAACTCAAACAGATGGAAGATTATAAAATACCAAGTGATATTGATTACAAACAGATTACAGGTATAAGTTTGGAAGCAAGAGAGATGCTAAGTAAAATCAAACCTTCAACAATCGGGTTAGCCTCAAGGGTAATTTCTGTTCATCCAGCCGATATTGATACACTTTTGTTTTATATAAAACACAAACAAAAGAATAAATAAAGTGATATTTTTTGTTCATTTTTTAATGAACAAATATTGTTTTTGAGTTTATGTTAGTTTCAATATAAAAATATCAAATTTTATATAATTTGAGATTAAGGAAGGTGATTTATGGAAATAAACGAAAAATTTGAAAATTCACAAGAGAATATCAACAAGTATATTCTTGGATTTGATCTTCATGAAAGAGAAGATAGTCAAGCTAGTTTCATCAATTTATTCCAAGCGATGATGAAACTTAAATTTGCAATGCCTATTAGAGCAATTTCAGTTGATAAAGAAACTGGTGAACGTTTAATAATGCCTCGTATGATAGAAAATGCTAGTTTACCACAGCCTGACAATTTATTTATACCATTCTTCATTTCAGAGCAAAACATGGTTGATTGTATGAGAAAAATCGGATTTATCAAAGAAGATGAAAAATGTGATTATATCGTTTATGATTTTATAGACCTTTTGAAGAAATACGATTTAAGTAAAGATGAAGTTGCTGCTGGACTTGTATTTGAACCTATGCATGAAAGTTTCAAATTCTTCGCTGGGCATTTTGCTTATATAAATCATTTAATTAGAAACTTTGAAAGCTTAAAAGGCACAAATGTTGAAAAAAAGTAGATTATTAAAATCGGATGATAAAGTTGAAAATATAAAAGTTAAAGATTCCATGAGAAAATACAAAAAGTATTTTATTATGGGTCCTATTTTTAAGACTTTTGAAGCAGTTTTCGATTTGATCATCCCTTTAATAATGAAAAATATCCTCGATACAATCTCTTCGGGAGTATTATTAACCGATAGTGCAAATTTGAAATACACTTTGATAGGTGGATTGATAATTCTCTCTTTAGGTATCCTTGGTTTTGCTTCTACGATGGTTTGCCAATATATGGCGAGTGTGGCATCTTTGGGTGTCGGAACCGATTTGAGAAACAAAATTTTCAGGAAAGTTAGTAATTTCTCGTCTAAGGAGTTTGAAAAGTTTTCAACATCTTACTTACATAATGTATTGAATGCGGATAGTGTCAATGTACAAACTGGTGTTAGCATGTTTATCCGTTTGGCTTTCCGTGCTCCACTTCTAATTATCGGTTCATTGATAATATCTTTCATATATTCATGGGAGATTGCTCTTTTATTTGTCGGAATTATTCCGATCATTTTGTTGATAATCTTCGTTTTTATGAATAAAGTTGCTAAGAAGTATCAAGATATTCAAAAATCATTGGATGATATAAGTACTGTGACAACAGATTCTTTGAATGGTTCAAGAGTTATCCGCGCATTCAATAGACAAAATTATGAAACAGTGAAATTTGAAAATTACAATAATAAATATCTTCAACAAGGAAGATTGATAAGCTTCATCACAGCTTTTATCAATCCACTCACTTTTGCTGTTGTAAATATTGTGATTATCGTTATTATTTATTTGACAAAACTTGATGTTTCACAAACAGTCAGTGTTTTTTCAACTGACTTGGAAGTTACGACAATAATAACCTTGGTTAATTATCTTGAGCAGATATTCCAAGCTTTGTTGGTTGTCAGTAATTTAACTAATATATTTAACAAAGCTATCAATTCTTCAAAACGTATCAACGAAGTATTCAAAGTTGATGTTTCAATAAAGAATAACGGAGAGAGATTAGTCAAAAATATAAATCTTGGAGATGAGATTATAAAATTTGATCACGCATATTTATCCTATGAAGATGGTGATAACTATGCACTTAAAGATATAACATTCAGTTTGAATAAAGGTGAATCTCTTGGAATAATTGGTGGTACAGGATCAGGTAAGTCAAGTTTGATAAACTTGATGATGAGATATTCCGATTGTTCAAAAGGGTCAGTTTATTATAAAGGTGAAAATATTAAAGAATACGATTTACCATCTTTGAGAAATGATTACGGATTGGTTTTACAAAAAGCTATTTTATTCACAGGAACTATAAAATCAAATATGCAGATGGCTTATGATAGTATCAAAGATGAGGAGATAACCAAAGCTTTGAAAACAAGTTTAGCTTATGAATTTGTTTCAAAATACGATGATTATATCGAACATCCAGTAGTTGAAAATGGTAAGAATTTCTCCGGTGGTCAAAAACAACGTTTGTCCATCGCTAGAAGCTTATGCAAGAAGAATGAACTTTTGATTTTAGATGATTCAACAAGCGCTTTGGATTATCTTTCTGATTTAAATGTTAGAAAAAATATAAATGAAAACTACAAAGAATTAACCAAAATTATAATCTCACAACGTGTTTCAACTGTTCAAAACTGCGACAAGATTATCGTTATGGAAAACGGATGTATCTCCGGATTGGGAACACATGAAGAGTTACTGGAAACAAATATCATTTACAGAGAAACTTTCATGTCCCAACAGAATGGAGGTAAGATCGATGCTTAAGAAATTTTTAAAGTATTTCAAAGGTAATGTCTGGTTACTTGTTGTAAGTTTACTCTCCGCTTTGATATATGTTGGCTGTATGATAGCCATCCCTTATTTGGTTGGAAAATCCATCGATATGTTCACTTTGTATTCAGATACTGCAAATGAAGTTTATATGAATTATGTTTTCTACATTATTTTGATAATGACATTTTTGATTGTTTTCGGATTTGTTTTTGATTTTATCTTTGAAAATTCATTAGGGAGATTGTCTTATAAAATTGCTTATAAAGTTAGAAAAGAGGTTTATGATAAATATAACAGTGTCTCTATAAAAATTCTTGATAATATGAAGATGGGTGACTTGTTGCAAAGAAACATTTTAGATGTGGAGTTACTTTTAAATGGTTTGATATCTTCGATAAGTAAATTTTTTGTCGGAGTTATCACAATTTGTGCAACAATCGTTTTCATGTTTGTCATCAATTATTTGATGGCTTTGGTTGTTGTTGTCTTGACTCCATTATCATTTTTTGTCTCACGATTTGTATCTAAAAAATGCAATAAATATTTCAAACAACAATCTAAAGACTCCAGCGTAGTTAATTCTGATTCATTGGAGGTTTTCAGTAATTTGAAATTAGTTCAAAGTTTCAATTATCAAGATAAAGCCTATGAGAGTTTTGAAAAACACAACGCAACTTTGTATGAAAGTGGGCAGAAAGCTATGTTCAGTTCCTCTTGGGTTAATCCATCGACAAGATTGGTTAACAATATAATTTACTGCATAGTAGGTATTGTTGGTATTATATTGTTCATCTATCAACCGAATATCGGATTTGTTGTAACTATCGGTGCTATCGCTTCATTTTTAAGTTATACAATGCAATATACAAAACCATTCAATGAGATAAGTTCAGTTGTAAGTGAAATAGGTTTAGCGAAAAGTTCCTTCAAAAGAATCACATCATTTTTATATGAGAAAGATGACATTGATGAAGGGACAATTGAAGATATCAAAGAAATTGAGACTATTGAATTTAAAAATGTATGTTTCTCATATGTGCCTAATAAAAAATTGATTGAGAACTTCTCTGTCAAAGTTAATAAAGGTATGAAGGTGGCCATTGTCGGTCCAACAGGTTGTGGTAAAACAACTATGATAAATCTGTTGATGAGATTTTACGATCCAACAAGCGGTGAGATATTAATTAATGGTATTGATTCAAGAAAATTAACAAAAGAAACTTTACGTAATCATTTCAAGATGGTTTTACAAGATAGTTGGATTTTCAATGGAACGATATTTGAAAATGTCAGATATTCAGTTATAGATGCTATTAAAGAGGATGTTGTTGATGCCTGTAAAAAAGCAAATTGCGATGGTTTTATAAATACTCTTCCTAAAGGTTACGATACGATGGTTGGTAAAAGTTTCTCATTAAGTGAAGGTGAAAAACAGCTTATCTGTATTTCAAGATGCATGCTCTCTTTAAGTGATGTAGTTATTTTGGATGAAGCGACAAGTTCAGTTGACTCACGTACCGAGATGAAAATTTCAAAAGCTTTTGATGAATTGATCAAAGGAAAAACTGCTTTTGTCATCGCTCATAGACTTTCAACAATTATCAACTCAGATTTGATTTTAGTTATGAAAGATGGCAATATAATAGAACAAGGAACACATAAGGAACTTCTTAAAAACGGAAGTTTCTATCCTGTTTTATACATGTCACAGTTTGAACATTGATAAGGAGAGATTTATGAAATACATTCTTGTTCTTGATCAAGGTACAACATCTTCAAGAGTTGTTATATATGATGAAAAATGCCGTGTTATATCCAAAGCTCAGGAGGAGTTCAAACAAATCTATCCAAAACCAGGCTATGTTGAACATGATCCGATGGATATTTTGTCAAGTTCAAGAAGTGTTATTTCAAGTGCTATAACAAGGGCGAAAATAAAATACTCCGAGATTGCAACAATGGGTATCGCCAATCAAAGAGAGACGATAATAGCTTGGAATAAAACTACCGGTGAACCAATTTACAATGCGATTGTTTGGCAATGTCATCGTACCAGTGATTATTGTGAAAAACTGAAAAAAGACGGTTATGAGAACTTCATTCATGAGAGAACAGGTTTAAAAATAGACCCTTATTTTTCCGCTACAAAAATTAAATGGTTATTTGATAATGTCCCAGCAGTTAAAGCTTTAAGTGATGAGAATAATTTGTGTATCGGAACTATCGATACTTTTTTGATGTTCAATCTTTCAAATGGAAAGATTTTTGCAACAGATTACACCAATGCTTCACGAACATTGTTATTCAATATTCACACTTTGAAATGGGATGAAGATTTATGTAAATTATTCAATATTCCGATGAATTGTCTTCCAGTAGTCAAACCATCAGGTTCATTTTTTGGATATACAAGCAGCGATATTCTAGGTGCAAGTATTCCAATATGTGGCGTGGCTGGTGATCAACAAAGTAGTTTATTTGGGCAATTGTGTTTAAATCAATCTGAGATGAAAGTCACATATGGAACAGGATGTTTTTTATTGGTGAATACATCTGATAAAGCGATTGATTCAAAACATGGATTACTTACAACATTGTGCTGTTCTCTTAATGATAAACCTAATTATGCATTGGAAGGTTCTGTTTTTATCGGTGGAGCTCTTATACAATGGTTAAGAGATGAGTTGAAGATAATAGAAAGCTCCGATGAAACTGAAAAAATAGCGATGGAAGTTCCAAATACCAACGGTGTTGTAATTGTTCCATCATTTGTTGGATTGGGGGCACCTTATTGGGAATTTTCATGCACAGGATTGATAACCGGTTTAACAAGAGGAGTTAATAAAAATCACCTTGTAAGAGCAAGTTTAGAGTCAATAGCTTATCAAGTACATGATGTTATAAAAGCTATGGAAAAAGATACAAAACTTAAAATTAAACAAGTGAAAGTTGATGGTGGAGCTTCAGTTAATAACTTTTTGTTACAATTCCAATCGGATATTTTGAATGTTGATATTCTTCGTCCCTACAATATCGAAGTCACCTCTTTAGGTGCTTGCTTTTTGGCTGGTTTGACTGCGAATATTTGGAATGATATCGATATGATTAAACAGTTTAATACAACTGAGAAAGTATTTAAATCAAGCATTGATAAAGAGCAAAGAAAGAAGTTGTTATCCTCTTGGCATGATGCTATTAAAAAAGCTTTAGCATAAAAATTTTTACTTGTAATAAAAAGTTGCTAATATTAAATTTATCCCATATTTAAGACATTTTTAAATTATAATTTGAAGTTTTCTTATTCATGTTTTGATAATTCATATGTATTGATTTTTTAAACTAGTTTAGAGGTGAATTTATTGAATAAATATAGATTAAATGATTATATTAATATCTAATTTATATATATTAATGCCATGTTTAAAAACTGATAGTTTTCTTTTATAATAAATAGAGTAAGCAAAGGAGAAAAAATATGCCTATATATGATGTAGTCAAGTTCGAACGTGATCTTGATGATTGGTTATTGTACAAATATCCTGAAACAGAATTCAATACTAAATCTAAACTTATCGTTAGTACTAGTCAAGTTGCAATTTTGGTTCACAATGGCAAAATTGAAAAAATTTGTGAGGAAGGGAAATACAATTTAGACACCGAGCTTCTTCCTTTTGTCAAAGAATTTGTGAAGATGATGCATGGTGGAAAAAATTCTTATCCACTTGAAATTTACTTTTTAAATAAACGTATTAAATTAGATTTTTTGTGGGGTACGACAGATCCGATTGTCATACTTGATCCTATTTACAATATTCAATTGAAAATTAGAGCAAGAGGTCAGTTGGGAATTAAATTAAATAATTATCAATTTTTCATAGAAGGTTTAGTTGGTTCATTGATGACTAATTCATATGTTTCATATAAACAAGTTTCGGTATTTTTCAGAGGCTTATTAAATCAGAAAATTAAGAAAGTTTTATCAAGCTATATGTTGCAAAATAAAATTTCTTACTTTGAGATAAATACTCATTTAGACGAAATCGAAAAAGCATTTTTCGATGAAATTAAAGATGAGATAGTCAAATTAGGTTTTTCACTTATCAATATGAGTGTTGAATCAATCAATGTTCCTGATGATAATTTGAACGAGTTGAATAAAATTCTTCATAAGAAAGTTGAATACGAACAATTGGGTGATAATTTGTATAGGACATCAAGAGGTTATGATGTTTTAGAAGCTGGAGCTAAGAACAATTCATCAGTTGGTTCAATAATTGGTTTAGGATTAGGCGGTGATATTGTAAATGGTTCACGTACAAACTCAATTATTCCCAATTCACCGCAACAAGAAGCAAATGATGAAATTGTCTGTCCAAAATGTAATACAAAAGTTCCTTCTGGTAGTAAATTCTGTCCTAACTGTGGTGAAAAATTGGAAACATATTGTCCACATTGTGGTGCTAAACTTACAAGTGTTGGTAAATTCTGCAGTTCATGCGGAAAGAAACTTTCTGATTAAGGAGAATAAATTATGAAAAGAAGTTCGATATTTTTCATTGTAACAGATGTAATATTCTTAATATTATTGATTTTATTACCTATTTTGCTACCTAACGATGCAATAGTCAGAAGCAATTCATTATTAAGTTTATACATCGTTACTAAAGTAATTTGTGCTTTGTACTTGGTTGGTTCAATTTTCTTTATTATATTCAGCAAAATCGCCTTTGGTATGGGAGTTGTTTTTGCTGGTACTGCTTATTTCACACAGTTGATTCCATTATTTATAAGATTGATCATCACATACGTGAATGATGAAAGATCTGCAATAATAGGTGGTGTGACGTTATTCTTATTGTATGTCATGGTTTTATGTGTCTTTATCGGTGCAAGTTTCTATATGAACAAAAAGATGGTTAAATCTGATGAAAAATCAGAAGGTAAGCAAACAACTGAAATCGAGAATAGTCTTGATAAATTTATGAAAGAAAATATCGATGACCAACAAGATATATTGTAATAGAAGGTTTTGAATATTTATGGAACAGATAAAAAAAGAATGTTCAGGTTGTGGATACACTTTAAATGAGGATATTGAGTTTTGTCCATATTGTGGAAAAGCTAATCCTTATTATGTGAAGAAATCTGAAAGTTTAACTGTAACTCAACAACAAAAAAACACATCCGAAAATATTAGTACTGAGAAAAAATCAAAATTTAATGCATTTATTTTCATCCTTTTACTTTTGATTTGTTGGCCTATTTCCATTGTTTATTTGATTCTTACAATTAAATAAAATCAAAGAATATGAAAACTGTTGCAAGTATATTTTTATTAATTTCTGCCATCGTTGCTGGTATTGCTACATGGGTGTTAACTTTTATAATTTTTGTTTGGTTCTTCGCTATGCAATCTTCTTCCATAGAAGGTACAATATCGTTCTTCATACTTTTTATTCCAGCTCTAATTTTACTTACAAGTTTAATTTTTTCATCATTTGCATATAGAAAAATTAATAAAGCAAAAAGTGCAAAGGAACTTTTTGGGTGGGGTATTATTGCTATTTTTCTAAGTGGAATTTTACCTGGAATCTTTATTTTATTGATCCAGGATAGTGAGTTACAACCATCAGAACCGAAGAATGTTGATTCTATTGATTAATAAAATTATGGCTGTTAAGAACAAATCTTAATAGCCATATTTTATTTATTTCAATAATTCTATAAGTGATGTTTTATCAATATTGTTGATAGTTAGATCAATGTAGTCTGTTATCAAATCATCAGGATTTGTCTCACTATTTTGTTGTGACATCATCTTTTTTTGATATTTAACAACATCATCTGTTTTGATGGTTTTTATATTTGCTAATTCTAAAACAGTGTTTAAAGTTAATTTGCTTTGTGCCATTTTTTCCAACCCTTTGATAAAAAAGTCGGTATTTATATCGGATTTAGGAACCCTTTCGAAATTAGAAAAAGAAGTATTATCAAAGGTGTATATTAATTTTTTGTCAGGGGTTAGTTTAGCAATACCAAATATTATTTCTTGTCTATTATCAGTAATCTCAAGATTAAATTTCATCACAATATTATTTGGATTTACTAAACCATTGAAAGTTTTCAAATTTAATTCATCTTTATTTATTTTATTAAAATTGCACTTTTCAGAAACAGCAAAAAATAAGTTAAATGGAATTTTGAGAACATCGTTTGAAAACAAAATATCATTGTACAAATTTAATGCCACTAAAAATGTCTCCTCTTTTTTGCCAGGAGCTAAAGCCATAATTTCAGTTGCACCATTTTTTGCATCTGTCATATCGCCACTGAAAGCGACTTTCATATCAGTGTCGTTGATTCTTCTGTAGGAATTTTCTAAATTACACCAGCCGAAATACTGTGAAGCATTGAATAAAGAAAGGTCTAAATCTACTCTGATTTCTTCAGTTTCTTTTTTACGCTTGATATTGTACCAGCTAACACCTATTTTGAAAGAGTCTGTATTGATGTCAGAGTTGACATTTTCAATTTCAAAAGTTGAACCACATGGGATGTTATCTAAAAATTGTTTCTCTGAAGTTGGTAAAGCATATGTCAAATTAGTTGGAATAAAAACTGTTTTATTTCCAACGTTTTCCTTAACACGTTCAACTATCTCATTTAAAATTTTTTGTTTTATGTTTGTTGCCATATCTTTATTTTTGATTTTGTTGAAATTCTCGCAGACAAAGCTTTTGTTGTTTCTGATTCTGTAAATTATTGGATCATTCTCATTGTTCAAACGATAATTGAACATGTTGTAAATTTTAATCAATTTAAAAGTTGTCGCCACTTTAATGTCTGCGTTAATTTTCAACATTGTTTTTTCATCAAAATTTTCTAAAGAGGATAATCTTTCTAATATTGGTGTCTTAAATGCAGTTTTATTCTTGTCAGCTTTCTTTCTAAGACGATTTATAATTCTGTTTGTTTCTGAGAAAGAATTAGCTTCAGTTTTCAATGCTAAAAATAAAGGTTTAAATCTTAAAAATATAGAACTAAGTTTATCTTCACCGAATAATCGGATGTAGGTTGAAAGTAAATCTTGAGTTTCATCATAATTGCTTCTTGCTTCTTTTTTTAAACTTGTGATGGAATCTTTACTTTTTATAAGTAAACTTTTACCTGTCAATCTATAAATTAAGTAGCGTAAAAATTCTTCAGGATTTTCAGGAACCAATTTGTATATTATATAAAGACTAGTTTTCACTTCTCTATTTTCGATAGTTTCAATGTAGTTTCTCAAATCAAAAACACAAGCTAAATTTTCGATGTGTGTAATTGTAGACTGTGAAAGGGCGATGCCGGAATTTAACAATTCCAACATTGCATTGATAATTTGTTTTTGGTCCATTGGTTTTATTATTGTCAAATTTGAATTTTCATAATCAAATTTTTGCATTTTACAATTTTCGTTTGGAATAAC
Source organism: uncultured Bacilli bacterium (assembly GCA_944332485.1). Lineage (GTDB taxonomy): Bacteria > Bacillota_I > Bacilli_A > RFN20 > CAG-288 > CAJMBK01. The sequence goes on from CALVKB010000004.1 coordinate 16,448, forward strand.
TGAATTAGCTGTCAAGCCAAAAGCTTCCAACCCATAGGTTGAAAAGTAATGAATAAGTTGTTCTTCAACAAGTTGTTCATCAGTTGCATTTAAAATTTTATCCCATGTTTTATGGAAAGTATTACTCAAAAGTGCATTATCAATTCCATACAATTTTATGGCGGCTTTAACTACTGATTTTGGTGCATCATTAAAAATAACCACACCTTTTTTTAATGCAGTTTTATCAATTTTATTGTAATCAATTGCATTTAAGTCTTCACAATAGTAAGCCTTAAAAACCATTAACAAAGCTTGTTTGACAAGATTTCCAATTTTATTCATATTACTCTCCTTTATAAAAATTTGCGTTGGAAAGTTATTATTAAAAAAGACGGTCGAGAAGTAATTTTACTTCTAACTGGTAGAATCTTTGACATGAGGAACTTCATTTGACCGCCAAATTAAATTGCAATGCTTAACAGAATATACAAATATCAGCAGTTTTGATGTTTGGTATATTCCAACTGTTAATAATTTTAAACACAAAAAAATTTAAATGCAAGTAAAAATTTTATTTTTTTCAAAAAAATTGTTATTAAACGTAAAGTCCCAAAATTAAGCATTTAATAGGATTTATTATTTATATTTTATATATATGTTAGAGATTTACATAGAAAAAAATTAGAGAATAAATTTAAAATTTTTTTAAATTCTTGTTTGTATTTCAAAAATTTTTTAATATTCAGCCTTATTTAACCATGAAAAACACAAATTTAAATCAATTTAATAACATATTGAAAAAGTATTTAGACAAAAAAGCTCTATTATCAGAGCTTGATGTTTTTCAAGTTAAATTTAATTTGCATTAAATGCTTTGATATATCATGTATCAGTGCTACTAATTGAACACCCATTTGCTTGTTTGCTACTGAGTGAATACATTACCTGCGACTGAGTGAACATACACTTTTTTACAGGTTTTTTACAAATAGTAGCATTATTATTACAGAAATATACCAATATTTACAGATTTTGTTGAAAAATGACAGATTTCAACAAAGATGGTGTTTTTTTAATTAGTCTAAATAAGCTTCAAAATCACCAAATGAGCTGACTTTTTGAAGTTTAACATCTGGGAAAGAAGTAACAATTTGAATCTTAATTGTTTCTTTAGAAAAAGATCTACTGTTGACGATTTTTACTTTGTAATCTCCAAATGAGTCAACGAATTGAACTTTTAAATCAGGGAAAGAAGTAACAACTTTAAACGTGACTTTTTTCCCTTTGAACTGAGATAAATAACCTTTACTGTAACCCATAAATTTCTCCTTTTTAATAAATATATAAAATTAAGTGCACTATTTTATGTACATTAGTGTTTTATTTAAAAATCTCATCACCTTTTGTTTGAATTATGTATATCGCTTTCTCAATAAAATAGCTTACTTGTTTTTTAATTTCATCATAGTTTTGAATATCGACTTTAGGCTCAACTTTTTCGTTCCATGTATCAAAATATTGATAAACCCAGTTTCCTGAATAAGAACATGGATTTTTACTCATTGTGGTAGGATGTCCAAAGATCTCTCTTTTACTTTTTTTATCAAACGTTTTATCAAACCACTTTTCTTCAAGACCTATTTTAAAGATGTTTTCAACAGGTCCTTTGGTTAAGCCAAGGAAAAGTCTAAATTGATTGTCTTCGATTTGGACACCGATTTGTCCTTTATAATTGTCTCCACTTCCTTTTTGTAATTCAAAAGAGATTGTTGATTTGCCGTTGTGGAATGACCTAGAAATATAAAAGGTCCATCCAGGAAGGTCTTTGATCTCGTGTTCCGCTAATAATCTTAATTCTTCACATGTTTGAACAAAATCATCAGCTTTGTTTTTTCTAAAAACATCCATTAACCTGACTTTACATAATCCTTATTATATTTTCTGACCAATAAGAAAGGCGACCAGCCGTCTCTTTTAGAGAAAGGTCCATTAAAATATTGATTGAATCCAAAACTTCGCAGTAATCATGAACAATTGATTTCAAATATTCATTATGAATATCAAGCGTTCTCAAAAAAGAGGAAATTTCATGATAAGAAATAAAAGACCATTTATCCGGTAATTCAAATGGCGGTTCTTTAATACCCGTAATTACACCTTTTTCTAAATTGGTTTTTTTACTGTATCTTTCTAGCTGTGAGCGATTAGGGTAAGACTTAATTTTATTCTCAATTACATATTCCTTGCCTTTTGAATATATAACAAGGTCTCTATTTTTATCTTCTCTCTCAATCTCAGCTTCAGAGTAAACATCGATTTCTTTAAAGAAAAAGGAGATAAGTCCTTTGCATTCTTCCTGTTTCATTAAGTAAGCCCAAAAATTTGAATGAAACAGCTCTTTTGAACCTAAAGACATAGAAAACACAGGCGATTTTCTAAGCTTCTCAATATTTTCTATAAATAATTGATTATTTTCCATACTTAGCAATTATCCTTTCTGCTTCTGTTTTTGCTCTTTCAATCAGAGATTGAGGTGATAAAATGGTTACGCACTCGCTGTACTGCATATACCAGTAGAACAAAGCACTTTCATTACACTTAATATCAGCATACAACTTACCATCCTTGCTATATGTTCTGGCATTTTTACCAAACCAATCAATAACGAATTGAACGTAACTTGATTGTTCCAACAAGAATGTAGCTTTAATTACTTTTCCATCTAATAGATAGATATTGTCATTTAAATATTTAGCGATATCAAAATCTTTTACACCTTCTAATGACTCAATTGGCTTAAGCGGCCATTCATCTTCAATTTTTGGATTAAGCATGTAGTCAATTCTGAACCACGTGATTGCACGATATTTTTCGCGATAATTGCAAATCAAGAAATAACGCCCATTACTATTAGCTGAATAATACGGAGAAACAATGTAACGATAACCGTCCATTTTGGTGTAAGGTTTTCCGTTTTCATCAAACGTTAAATATTGGAATGAGAGTCTTTTTCCTCTACGTTTGGCTTCTTCAATCAGTTCTAATGTATAGAATAATTCCTTGTTCTCTGAACGATTGATTTCGTTACCTTTATAAATAAAGTTGTAGTCTTCTCTTTGATATCTGCTCAGACACGAGTTGAGTTTTTTAGAGAGTTCGGCTGCTTGCTTACCACTAATTGACTTACTAGAAAACAAAGAATCAACAATATATCGAATCTCGCTATTATTAAAACTACGTGATAATAATGCATAGCCACCTCTAGGGGACTTGTTGATATCGTAGTCCAGTTCCTGTAATAGCGATATAGAAAAAGCTACCGATTTGCGTTCTAATTCGATTCCATACAATTCATCAACTTTATTAATGATGTCTTGCTGTGTTAGAAAATGATCCTCATCAGAGTATTCTTCCAACACTTTTAAAATCAATAAAATTGAAGCTTTCTTATTTTCAATCATCAACATAATTATAGACCTTAATGCTCGGCATTGCACTGACTACTTATTAACATGGTTCAGCAACAAGCATTTTCCTTTTACTTCTAGCAATTCTATTGATCCATCACTATATTCCACTTCTGTGCAATAATCCTCGTGATCAATCCCCGTTAATTCCTTAATAATTGGAACAGGATCAACATCTTCGCCTTCAAAAAGTGCAATAAATGTTTCTGGATTATAGTACTCACCATCAACTCTACAGTCATTTAAATCAATATCAACTTGTACTAAATGTTTCTTTTCGTTTTTTTCATACTCTCCTTCAAATAAAGAAGAAACGCTACAGTTAGAAAGCCTCGCACAGTGAGCAGCGATCTTAATAAAAGGAATATCAGCATAATCGTTTAATGAATAAGTGGCAAAATCCACATATAACCAATTGACATCTCTTGCGGTTCTCATATTTTTCTCCTTAAGCTAATCCTATAATGTTCAGAACCTCAAACGATTTGAGATTTTTCTTTTTAAACAATTTGTCGGCCAATTTGATGAGCAACTTTTTGTTTTTCTTGAGATAGTGTTTTGTTTCTTTTTCGCATCTTTTCAGGAGCTTTTCTATTTCGATTTCATTATGACGTCTTCTTTCTTCTGTTTCGTTTCTAATATATGGTTTGACTTCTGGAAGAGTATTAGCGCAAGATAAGAAGCCAACTCTGTTTATGGCTCTTGCTGCGATTTTATATGCTCTTTGCATATCTGAATCACACCCATCGGATCCTTTTTTAAAAATCAACTTTTCAGCAATTAAGCCTGCACAACTAATTTTTATATCGGCGATTAATTTATCATGTGGATTGAACTCTCTATTGTTTTCAACAACAGACAAATATCCACCGTTATTGTTGATTGTTAATCTTCCAATCTTAAAGAATTCTGAGCAAGCTTTTGTCATTAAGGCGTGGCCAGCTTCATGAACTGCGTGCTGATAGATATCACTGTTACTACTATTTTTTACCTGATTAGTTAAATTAAAAATTGAGTCATAGATCATTTCTGAAGTTATATTTTCAAAACCATTTGTAAGAAAAACTTCATTAACAATTGATTTAATCGTTGCACAAGGCACATCATCTAAAGCTAATTCAAACTCTTCATTAACAAAATCAGATGGAAGAGTAACTCCAAGATCTTTAAAAAGCTTTTTAAGCAATAAAACTGCTTCTTTTCCTGTAGGAGATGGAATTCTTAAAACTTTTTCAAGGCGTCCACTTCTCATTAAAGGCTCAGGAATTTCATAAATATGATTGGTAGCACATAAAACCAAAATGTCAGATTCAGAACTAACACCATCGAGGTTATCTTGTAGGACTCTTTCAGCTCTACTGTCCTTGCCAATAAGAAGATCTAATTCATCAATCACAATAACAACATGTCCTGTTTCTTTAGCTTTTTTGAACATTTCTTCTAATCCTTCAGAAACATTGTCCATGTCACCTCTAAAGACAAATGTCGGTGCCTCAGCATATTTAATTGTTTCTTTTATTAATAAAGACTTGCCATTGCCTGGATCACCATACATAAGAATGCCTCGAGGAATATCAACTCCTCTTTTTTTGTATTCCTTTGATTCTTTAAACCATTTCAAAACCGAGATTAAGACTTCTTTTTGCTTTTGATGGCCAATTACCTTTCCTAAGGGTTCTTCAGAATCATTAACCTTTTGAGCAGGAATCAAATCATATGGTAATGTCTTTTTAATATCAATTTCTTCCATAAAACTAATTACTCCTCTTCTTCGTTGGTAACCTTTTTATTTGGTTTCTTTTTATTAATTCCTTTGTCGTATTGTTTGCAATCTTGGATGATTTTATCCTTTTCTTGAGGAGAATAATCCATAAACATGAATGTTTCTGGGTTAGTACTTTCTAAGTAATTGAATGTCCTTGCAAAAAGTATTGAAATCATTCTTCGTACATTAGGTGATTTATTGTTTGAGGTTCCTTCCACTATTGATTTGAGAAAAACATGATCTTCATCTTCTTTTTCGTGGAACTCAAAATAGCCATTCTCCCTATCATAAGCTCTGTTTAAACCATGTTTTCTGGTATTAAGACAAAATCTTTTTCCCTCAAATTCTTTATAGATGCCATTGTAATAAGACAATAAGTTGTTGTAATTATCATTTACATGAAACTCATTTTTATCTGGACTAATAAAGACATCAATTGTTCCTATTTGGTTGTGAAGACCATACATTAAATGTGTTGCATCATTGAATTCACGAATTAATTTGTTTTGGAACAACTCTTCGTATTTACTCTGTATAACTTCTGGATCTTCCGAATAATTATTCTTTTTTTCAACATTCCATATACCATTTCTTACATTAGCAATCCATGTCATTATTGTTTCAAATTTGAATTTCATTTTTCTTACCTCGCACCATTATGATACAAAGACCAATGTCCGTTTTTCCGTGCATAGCAAAAAGTACTATAATTGCGAGGAAACAAAGATGAAAAACATTAAAAACTATGTTATATCAGCCAATATTGATGAAAAAATGAATAAAATTGTTTTAGAAATTAAAAAAAATACGTACAGGTATGTACGAAATTAAGGATTGGGATTCATGTGTCGAAACTGCTTTTTTGATTCTAGATAAGATTCTAGAAAACGGCTTAACACCATTAATGTTGGATACATTTATCGAATCATTTTCAAGAAACGAAAAAACTAGTTTTGATGCCTAAAAATATATGATTTGTATTTTTCTTTTATTGTTGAGTATGCTTTTTTGACCGCAGTAGCGGATTTATTAGTTGCTCTCCCTATTCCTCTAAGAGAAATGTAAGGATTTTTCAGTCTAAACGACAAATAGAACAACTGCTTTTCTGATAGTGTTTTTAAAAAAGCCTCTGCACTCCTATCTTCTTCTTGCCAATTTAGAGCATCGTCCACTTTTTCTGAAGAAGCAAGTATGAGCCCTTCAAAATTAAAAGCATCCATTGAAAGACAGTGATATCGATTTCTTCTTAACATAGTCAATTCTTGCTTAACGTCATTCGACAAACATAAGAAACCATTCGGCTTTCGTATCTTCAGGATAGTATCTGGTTCTTTTTCCATTCTCTAAACGCCATTCAATTCCAATAGGTTCTTTTGTTGTTTTGTTTCTTAGTATTTTTACCCCAGCATAATAATCAATCATTTCACATCCTCCTTTAATTGAATATTACAATGAAAAAGCCCACTACTCAGTTTTTCAACTTTTCATGGGCAATAATTATGCTTTGCTTTCTTCTTTGGTTAAGCGTTCCATTATTTTCTGGAAAGCTCCTTCGTAGATTCTCTTAATGCCGTTATATTCAACAGTAAGTTGTTCAAGAGTCATGCTGGTGTAGTCTTTTTTCAAATGAGCAGAGCTTTCCTTAATAAAGTCGTTTAATTGTTTATAGACTAAATCCTTTGTTTTGAGGCTCTTCATCTTTTCTCTTACACCAGAATTCATGATTTCACCAACCATCATATTCATCTGATTGATCATGTTCTCACGCTCAGTAATGTAAGTTCTGACTTTAATTGCATCAGCTTCCGACAAAGCGTTCTTGTCAACTTGTAGAAGTTCGTCAATCGAATAGTTAAGACTATTGTCTATCTTATAAAGATAGTTGATATGGATTGGAGTTGCAAACTTCTTCATTGAAAGCAGCGCTTCCTTAGACCAGCCTTTCTCAAAGCCGTTCTTAATTAACGAAAGCCCAACTTCAGCAAGTTCCTTAGAATCTTTTCTGTTGAGAACATATTCCACTACTTTTTTAGCGGTCTCATCTGATACAGCTAATAAGATTCTCACCAAAGATCTTGTTTTGTATTCATTAATCCAGCCTTTAGATAGCAATTGTTCGATAGCTTCTTCGCATCTGGCTGAGTTAGATTTAACAAAGTCATATTTGCTTTCTTTGAAGAAATAGATTCCAAACACATTAATAACGCTTGTGACTTTAATATATTCATTAAAAATCGAACCTAAGTTGTTATCTTTATCTTTGAAGATGAATCTCTCTTTTAGCATTGCATTAAGAACGGTTTGAGATAAAGCATTCCATTGGCCACCAGTTATTTCGCTAGTAATTTCGCAAGGATAAGCTGAAATATTCATGCTTTGGCCTTTGTAGACTTTATCAAACTCTTCTTTGTCGATTGGAAGGAACTTATTGTCATCTAAATTAACAACTATTCTTTCTTCAGAGAAGATAGCATCATATACATCTCTCTTGGTTGTACCTGGTTCGCTTTCAAAGCTGATGTCCAAGAAGGTGGAATTCTCATCTTTTGGCATCATGAATTGCTTAAGCAATTCTTGATTATCAAAGAGGTTTCCTTCAAAGACCTTGTTTCTAAATCTAGAAGCATTAAACATCTCGTAATACTTGAAGTGATCAGAAACCATCATAGTTACTGGATATAAGGAATTTTCGATAATTCCATCAATTTGACTTTCTGTGAATTCAGAAATTTCCTTATATAGTCTCTTGAAGTGTGAATTAAGAGAACCTTGGCCACAGATTTCTTCAATATAATCGAATGCTTCTTTTTTGGTTTTAGCATTCTTGATTAATGAAGCCACTAAATATGAATCGTATGTCGCTTTTTGATAAGTATCATAACGAAGCATTACTTTGTAAAAGGTATTAGGCAAGCTTAGAGCCACTCTTGCTTTGATTTCCATAATCGATTTCTCCTTCTTTATATCTAATCATCTTTCCTGCTGAGGAAATGTATTCAATGATGTCTTTGAAATAGTGCCTATCCATTCCACCACTGATTTTCATGTTGATTTTGCTTAAAGTGATCTTATTTCCGAAAACAATGAGTTTGTCTCTTGAACGAGACATGGAAACATTGATTCTTCTAAAATCGTTTAAGAAGTTTCTTTGAGTTGCATCAGTAACAACTGTATTGACAAGAACAACATCACATTCTTTCCCCTGAAAAGCATCCACGGTATCAATATCAAATGATTTGAATAACTTTTTAGCTTCATTGATTAGAGCTATGTTGTTCTTTTGGAAGTGATTAATTTGAGCAGCATATGGGAAGATAGCAGCAACAGACATCTTCTCTGGATTAATCGCTGTTTTCATTAAATCTTTCAATATAGCAACAGTTGCGTTGATTTCTTGGACATTGAATCTAGAAGTTCCGTCTTTTGTTTCTTGACCACCTAACACTTCAACAAAAACTGCATCTTTGTCTTCAAATGCTGGGTTAGTGAAATGAACTTTTTCAGGCCTAACTTCTTCTCTTCTTCCAATAAGCTCACCGTTATAGAACATGTTATAACATGTAAGGACTTGCTTAACTGATCGATAATTCTCATTTAAGAGCACTAATCTATTACTTTCTTTAGCTTTGGATAAAACCTTGGCGAAGACTGATTGTTCATACATGGCTTGCATTTTTTCAAACATATCTTCGTCATAGCTTGGGAGCTCTTTGACATCATCTTTTGTAAATTCAAGGAGAGGAGCTAATTGGAAGTCATCACCAACCATGATGATTCTGCTTACATATGGAAGATATCTGAGAACTTCTGTAATTGGGCATTTACTGACTTCATCAATAATAAGCCAGTCATAGCCCTTAAGAGTTTCAAGGCCTTTCTTACCAGCGATAGCACTTGTTGTGGTTGTAGCTCCGATAACTGAGAATTCGCTATCAACTTCCTCAGAATATCTGAATCTAAACTCACCATTAAAGTTAGCCATAGAAAGAGCCATCTTCTCTTTTAACTTTTTATTGGTCGATCTTTCATTATGAGCAAGGAACTTTCTGCCCCATGTTTTATATAAGGTTTCATCGATGTATTCTTTTGAATACTTGTTACGTCTATTGGTAATTCTATTAGGAATAATAAGGTCATTATTCTCCATCAACTTATCCAAAACATTGTCAATAGCGATGTGGGTTTGAGAAGAGATAATAACTTTTTCGCCTAATTCCTTTGTAATGTATTGAGTAATCGCATTAATGACATGCGTTTTACCTGTTCCTGGTGGCCCTTTAATAAGACTGACAGGAGAGCCATCTATTGCCATCAAGAAGGCTTTTCTCTGTGATTCATTTAAGCCTTCCATGTACTTCTCTTTAGTCCTTGAAGTTCTAGAGACATGGTTAGGCATTTTTGTGTCGCCAATTAAGTATTCCAATAACTCTGAAGCTGCACCTGTGGCACCTTGATTGATTAATCTTAAAGAGTTATCGATGGACTCAATTTTGATTTTTTGGCCCATATCATAAAGGTTTAGATATGAATAGTCTTCTTCGTAATCAGCAGAGGACTTCATTTCTCCAGAAAGGATAACTTCGTCTTTGACGATTCTGATGTTAACTAATAAGAATTGTTTAAGGTTTTTAGCGGCAGCTTCAGTAACAAAGTTATAGTTACTTAAGTAAATGTTGTCATCACCACATCTTTTAATTCTTGCGAGAACTTCCATACCACCTTCAATGTGTACGTCTATGAGTTCTCTGACCTTATCTTTAATGTCGTTGCTTAAGGTGTCGTATTGAGTAACGTCAAATTTGTAGCCTTTAATGACTCCGTTTTGGTCCTTTACTTCTTGCTTGAAGTCAGAATCAAACTCTTTAACATCAGCAGGAACAAAGAAGTAAGACTCCGTTTTACTGACTACAGGATATGTAATATTGTTGTTGAGTTCGTCAGATAACTTCTTATAGAAGTTGAATATTTCCATGAACTCATCAAATTGACCGATATTATATTCAAATTCGTTTGAGTTAGCTAAGATATTTAATGCTTCTCTAGTTTGGTCTATTTTCATTGGAGGATAACCAGCATAAACGAATTTAGTTCTAGTTAATACACCTTTAAGTGTTTTGAAATCTGTTTCTTCTTCAAACACCTTTTTAACGAAGAACATTCCGCCAAACGGAGGTCTGAAATCGCATTGAAGGTTTCCAACAAATCCAACTATTCCGCCACCTTTTCTTTCGTAACATAATTTCACGTTGTCGATAGATTTTATGAATCTAGCATCTTTCGCATCGAATTTGATGGTCTTTTTGTTGGTGTTGATTTTGACATCATGATAAGTGTCATCTCTTAATTGTCTAATCCACTCTTGATCGAAATCCGGGAATGAATCTAATTTAAGTTCAAGTGCTAATGCCATGTTTCTACCTCCTCCTAGTAAGCTAATGCAGCTTCGTAATTTCTCATTGAATATAAAGCTTCTGTATAGATAATTTTGTTCTTTTTCATTTTGTATTTAACTGTGTAATCTCTGTCTTTTTTACTAACTTTGCGAGGTTCTTCATAGCAGACAATCGATTCATCTATGTATATACATAGTTTTTCTTGCTCCTGCTTAGAACCAACCTTGAAGTAAGGATCATTCTTATTGATTTCCTTCAGTTCAAGATGCTCTTCCTCAGAGATATTTCTAACATCAATATTTGCATCCTTCCTATGATGTTTGACTCGTGGCATCCATCTAACCTTTTCAGTGTTTCTCTTCCGTTCTCTGCATAAACTGGGATGGTCTTAGGAATGTATTTTCCGCTACCAACGTGTCCAAATTGAGCTGTAACTGCATAATGTTCCATGTACGTGAATCTCCTTTAACGAAAGCAGAAGACGTACTATAACCAAAATATAAAATTTTAAATCAGTTAATCTTACAGTCAGAAATAGTACGTCCCGACGTACTACAGGTAATTATCAATCCTACTCAGATCTTTTCAGACCTTTTTGGTTGGAACCATAACGTGGTTTCCTTCGTTCGCAATTTCATTAAATCAAAAAAAAAAGTAACTGTCAAACGTTTTTGTGAAGCGAGTTCAGTTACATGAAGTAATTTTTTTGAGGTGGGGCACATACCTGTAGTGTTGCGAACGAAGGATCTGCACCCCGAAGTATTCACGTTCGCAGTTATTATTATAAATAATTTATTGCGCCTGATAAAGAAAAAATCTCTGTTTGTTATTTACCATATTCAATGCTTAGTTTTGCATTAAATATGGTAAATAACTTGAAACAATATGGTTAAAAAAAGATCTATGTCTAAAAAGGGATGTTCCCCAGACAATTCAATTTGTGAAGGATTCTTTGGAACAATTAAAAATGAGTTCATTTATCCAAATAATTGGAAATATACAACATGCGATGATTTTATTACTGAATTAGAAAAATATCTAAATTGGTTTAAAAATAAACGAATTAAGAAAAGATTAGGATATTTATCGCCAACACAATTTATGTAAAATTATAATCAATATTAGTCCAAAAAAATATCCGCATCCCCAAAACTACCATTTGAGATTGACATTTACAAAAAATGTCCAATTTCTCAAACAAATATTATTTTTTGATACAGAGTATCAAAATATAAACTTCATTGTGTGCAATTTAATAAAAATATGCAAAGTACAATTTATAACATATACATTAAAGGGTTAGCGAAAACTTAATAGTCAACTAACCCTATTTTGTAAAGCGAGCATTTAAAAATCAACGTTGATTTTGTTATCAAGTACATAGCTACCGTCATTTACAGCATTTAATTTATGTATTAAATCACTGATTAACTCATTCAAAGAATTTTTGTTTTCAGCTGCTCTTTGATAATTAAATGAGCATGCACTCGTTCCGTCAAAATCATAAAACGAACTATAAAGCGATGAGATTCTATCATTTAATTTATTTATTGCTTCATTTTCGTCGACTTGAGGAACGCCTGTAACAAGAGTTCCTTTACTAATACTGAAAACATCTTTAACAATTGGTCCAATCATAAAGTCTAATTCAAGTTTAATAGTTTTCATTTTCTTTTCTCCTCACACTTATATTTTAATTTTTTGAAGTGTGTGGTATAAAAAAGTGTTACCTAATCACTTCATTGAATATTTTTTTGCATTTGCACCTTTTTATTCAATGAACTTATATCATTTATTATATATATCGCCAATACCCATTGAATATTTTGTTGTATCTGTATGTTTTTATTCAGCGATATTTTCTAGTTTTTCAAATATTTCGGCTGTATTAAGGCAATAGATAAATGCATGAGCAATCGTTGTTTTATAGGGTCAATCGTTGGAGTATCGATTATAAATCACCAAATTTTAGAGTGTTCAATGGTTCGAATGTCATCGAACGAAACAAAAACTTTAATTTTATGTACTAAATATAAAAAATGATATTTTTACGTATCACTCTTATTGTTTACTAATGGTACCGACGAGGAGACTTGAACTCCCACGGTTATACCAGTGGATTCTAAGTCCACCGCGTCTACCATTCCGCCACGTCGGTATACCTTTAAAAATATATCAAATTTAAAAGAGAATTCAAACGTGAATAAACGATTAAAATAGTTTGAAAAGATATATAATTAACAATATATGAAGAAAGATTTGAATAAAGTAAAGAAATTCACAATCAAGGTTCACAAGATGAAACCAAGAGATAGTGCCTTGTTCATTGCTAGTATGAGCATCTCTTTTTTGTTGGGAATTTGTCTAATCTTAACTGGTGTATTTTTTAACAATAATACACAAAATGCTTTTACTAATGCTTATTCCATCTCTGGAATCGTAATTTTATGTTTGACATTATTGACTGTAACTTTACTTACATTAATCAGCAATTACGGTGGTAAATTATCAAGATTACTAACTATTGAGGATGAAAATAAAAAATCTGAAGATAATAAAGAAAATATAGAACAAAATAATGCTAAATAAAAAACGTCGGATTCCAGATTTGAACTGGAGGCCTTGTGCTTAGGAGGCACACGCTCTATCCAACTGAGCTAATCCGACAACTATCTATGAATTTTACATTTTTAAAATTGTAAATTGCAATTTTTTAATTTGCTTTTCTTTTTGCCTTATATATTGCAAAGGGGGAAACAGATGAAAAAAATCAATAAAATTTTGCTAGGTTCTTTAATGTTAGGAATGGGACTATCAACTAATAATATTACTAATGAGAGTGTTGTAGCAAAGCAACAAATCAGAAAGGCTAATTCAGTTGGAAATTTAAATATAGTAGAGAACGAACCAGTTTTTGATGTGTTTTATAAAAACCGATTATCTGAATCATTGATAGATTATTCTACACCTGGTGTAGTCAAAGTAAAAAGCGTAAAAATCAATCGTGATGAAAGTATATTTGATTCTACATTATGTTTTCAAATTGGAATAAAAGGAGATGTTAGACTTGATTATGGTGAACTTGATTATAATCTTGAATTTAATTTAGATAATTACAATCATTCACCAAGGTTACGATATTCATATGGAAATGTTCATCAACAATTCAGTACTTTTGCAAGCAATATCAATACTAAAGGTTCATACAGTGGTACGAATGCCAATAGTTTCACATTACAATCAACCACATATTATGATGTGAAACAAGACTTGACTATTTGGGTTATCACATTTCCAGCTCAAACCGACACTATTGTTGCAAATCTTACATTTAACTATGGTAAAGGTGGATCTAAATTTAAAATTCAATATGTTTCACTTTTAAAATCAAATACAAATGTTTATAACTCATCGACTATGGCTTATTCCTTTTATAACAAAGGAAACATCGAACCAAGTTTCATAGGAAAAGAGGGAGATGATTTTTATGTGAAAGTATCTCAAGGTGAAGCTAAACAACTGGCTTTTTATAAGCAACAATTATTTTTGGTGTATCTTGAGAATAATAAATGGATGAACATAACATATAAAGATGATGGAAATTACTCAGCAAATTGTTCAAGTGGTTTATATGTACCTTCATTTTATGTTGTAGATCCGACAACTAATGAAAAGACTGAAATCAAATTAAAAATATATGTGTCAGATACAGAACCACCTGTTATTAGTTTTAAAAATATCTCACCATCATATGCATATTATGAGGAAAACATTTTAGAAAAAGTCAAAGAAAATGTTTTAATAGAAGATTTTTCAGGAATTAAAAGTGTTGAGTATGATATTAGTGAAGAAGAACTTCACACACTAGGTAAACATGAAGTAAATATAAAAGCTACCGATATATATGACAACACTTCAGAAAACATATTGGTTGTAGAAATATATGATGATAAATCGCCAATAATTACAGGATACGATTTATTGAGAACTACAACCGACAAAGTTTTGACTATAGATGAGATTTTAAAGATGTATAAATCGTTGGATGAAATTGATAAAGAATGTCCAATAACTGTCATCAAAAATGAATATCATAAAGAGTCTAATTCTTCAACTCCTGGTATGTATTCAATTTTGTTAGGTTCTGTTGATAAATCAAATAATTCTGTTACTAAAAATATACAGATTGAAGTAGTTGAACCAACAAAAGAACCGATTTACTATTTGACAGATGGGAAGCTCACAGTTGTTAAGGGAACTAAACTTGAATATATGGAGATAGTTTCCAAACTGCAAGAACTCGGTTACATCGCCAAGGATACTACATATGTCAATTGCTTTAGATTGGAAGGATATGAAATAGATGGGACTAATGAACTTGGTTCTTTCAATTTAACTTTACAAGCGGAAAAAGAAAATGGTGACTTTGATGTAATTGAATTGGAAGTTACAGTTATAGAAGAACAAAAAACAGAATCAAATGGATCATCTTCTAATTATTCGACAAACAGCTTTATAAGATTCTTTCAAAAATTATTTGAATCTATCAAGAAATTTTTCATGAATCTTTTCAGACGATGATATTTTAAAAATTAAGAAAGGGGGTGGTATATGAAAAATAGCAATTTACGTAGCAGGTAAATTGCAAACATGATCCAATTCCACAAATTTATATATTATTTGTTTCAAAATATTACTTTCTATAAAATATATGAAGGTGGGACCATGGTGGAATTGGTAGACACGCCAAGCTCAGAACTTGGTGTTGAAAAACGTGAGAGTTCAAATCTCTTTGGTCCCATATTCCTATGGTTAATCAAGGCTTTCAAGAGTAAATATATCTTGTAAGCCTTTTTTAATTTAATTATTTATAATTTATATTGTCAAGAGGATGAAATTATGAGAAAAAAATATTTGATATTCGCAATAGTATATGCAAGTTTAGCACTTGTTTTCGGTGTGTTTTATCGCGAGTTCACAAAGGCTTATGAGTACACTGCACAAACAACGTTATCTATTTTACATGTTCATTATTTAACACTTGGTATGTTGTTCTATCTTATATTGTTTTTATTTGATAAAAGCATTAATTTATCGCAAAGCAAGTTATTTAATATTTCTGAAGTTGTTTATAATATTGGCTTAAATTTGATGATTCTCTTCATGTTGATTAAGGGAATTCTTCAAGTTTGCAATGTTGAAATTAGTACATCAGTTAGCGGAATTTTAAGTGGCTTTACTGGTATTGCACACGCTATGCTTGGAACAGTCCTTATCTTAATTTTGGTGTCGTTTTTCTTGATAGTAAAAAAGCAAGATAAGAAAAAGGAAAATTAATATGGGAACTATATTATCCTTTTTAAAAAAATATGGTAAGGAAAAATTAACTAAGGAAAATTTCTGTGAAGTTGATGCTTTGATTTTAAGTCAACTTTCTTATTTGAATTT
Organism: uncultured Bacilli bacterium; assembly: GCA_944332485.1. Lineage (GTDB taxonomy): Bacteria > Bacillota_I > Bacilli_A > RFN20 > CAG-288 > CAJMBK01. The sequence goes on from CALVKB010000004.1 coordinate 32,503, forward strand.
TGAGGTATATTCTCCACGGCTTGACAACGAGAATAAAAAGCCGAGATATTTTTCCTCATTCACTACAAATAAAAAAGATATTATTCAATTGACAAGTATAGTTATATATCCAACAAAAAACCAAAAGTTGATAAGACTTATTAGGGAGTGTGATAGATATCGCGGTTTGAAGATTAATTATTTTAAAGATAATTTTGACGAGATTAATCATTCACAATTTGCAGCAATAACTTTCTTTGTAAATGATGTTACTTTTGTCGCATATAGAGGAACAGATACTTCTATAAATGGTTGGCATGAAAATTTGACAATGTGTCTTTATGAAAAAATATCCTCTCAGATTGAAGCAGTTAATTACCTTAATACTGTTGCTAAATTATTCGATGGTCCCTTTTATGTTGGAGGACACTCAAAAGGTGGAAATCTTGCACAATATGCATCTGTTTTTTGTGAAAAAGAAATTCAAGATAGAATCATTCAATGTTATAACAATGACGGCCCTGGCTTTTATAAAAACCAAACTGATTTGGAAGAATTCAAACGCATAAAACATCGAATTATAAAATTTATTCCATGCGAATCTGTTGTTGGAAATTTGTTGAATGATGATACGACATTTTTTGTGATAAAAGCTAATAACAGATTGTTTTTTCAACATGATCCTTTCGCTTGGAGAGTCAAACATGATTATTTTGTTAGAACTAAAAAGCAAGCCAGCTACTCTATAGCTATTGCACAGTCTTTTGTTGGAATATTAAACAATATGGATCTAGATAAGAAAAATAAAACAATCGATGATTTGTTCTACTTTTTTGATTTCAACGATATAAAAACAATTAATTATTTTAAGAAGAATGTAATTTTAAAAATAAGGCTGCTAAGAAAAACCTTTGATAAAATGGCGGAAGAAAGCCAGGAAAATCTTAAGAATTTTTACAAATCCTTATTTAAGATGTTCCGAACAAATATGAAAAAAATATCTGAAAATCGAAAACAGTATTTAAAGCAAGCAAAAAGTAGTTTTATGACCAATGAACAAATAGAAAAACTTAAATTCTTGGCGAATGAAGGTGAAAAAGTCGATTGGAGCATAGAATTCTAATAACAAGTGTAAGCGTTTTCTTTTTTTGTTAAAATAATTGCTAGGAGGGTTGCGTATGAAAGTATTACGTTTAATCGGCAACATTATTTGGTTTATTTTTTGTGGTATCGCCACAGCACTTGTCTTCTGTTTCTTCGGATTGATATTGTGCATCACAGTTATAGGTATTCCTCTTGCGATTACCTTATTCAAATTGCTCCCTTTGGTTTGCTTCCCATTTGGAAAGAAAGCTGAGGTGAATTGGGCAAGTCATCCAATTGTTAACACAATTTGGGCCATTTTCTTCGGTTGGGAACTTTTCCTTTACTACATTTTTGTTGCAGTAGGTTTATGTATTATTATCATCGGTATTCCTTTTGCAATTCAAATGTTCAAGTTCAGCATAGTTGCTTTATTACCATTTGGTTGTAAAGTTACCGAACTCAAATAAGTCTTAACAGTTTTTTAGTTTTAATATAAAGAGCATAAAGGAGTAAAAACTTTGAGAGGTACCCCAAATCCTAGACATTAGGAAAGGGGTACCTCTCACTTTGTGCTCTTTTTATATTGCATTCTGTTTAATTAAATTAATTAATAATAAAACTAAAATTGATATACTCAAAATATGATTTGTTTTAAGATTTCAAATAATTATACAAGTGAAAAAAGCGTCTTAAATAATGCTATAAAAGCTTTTGATACATTTGATTTTAAATCTTGTATTAATTTGCTAAAAAACGAAAATGATACAGTTTCAAATGAATTAAGAGTGCTCTCTGATTTTTATATTCAAAATAAATACGTTTCTAATTTGATTGAACAAATGAGAGAGTTAGCAAGTAAGAAAGAACATGTTTTTGCTAAAGTTTTTCTTTGTGAGATGCTTTTACAAAAATCAAAAAGTTACAAGGAAATATACAACGCTTTTCAAGATATTAATTTAAATTTTGACAAGGACAATTTGATTGATATAAAGTTTTTAATTTACTGTAAATTGACATCTACAATTGTCGGTGCAGATATAAAAAGAGCGTTAGAATTGATTGACAAATTTCATTTAGAAAATGATTTTGAAGTTAATAGATGGTTGATTGACGCCTATGGCGAATGCAGAGACGAAAATTATGATCCGTACTATTTATTAAGAGCATTGATGAATAATGCAGTTAAAAAAGATGCGGATGCTTTGAAAAAACTAGGCATTACATCAAATATAAAATTCAAAACTAAAAAAGAATTAGCTTCTTATTTGATGGGAAATCTTGACAAGAATCCAGAAACATATTCATACAAATATATCTTAAAAAACAACCCAAATTTATATTTGGATAATGGTGAAACAAACACAAATGTTACTAAACCTGTAAATATACCATCGAAAGCATTTATTTATTGTCTGGTTCCATATTACTTTCAATTGAAGAAAAAGAATTTAAGTGGTGAACAATTAATCTCCAGAATCAATAAAGATGTTTTTGATAAAGATGTCATCTATGATATCAACTTGGTTGATAAATATTTCTTTTATCTTCTAACGTATGAATATTTTGAACTCTCAAAGTTCAAAGAAGGTTTTAAGTTTGCAACAAATTTGAAAAATGACCCTCGATTAGGCTCTCTTTTTGGTCGTTACATACTTAAAGATAGATTCAGAAATCAATTGTCCAAGTCAATTTTCAGATATGATTTATCGAATATTAGAAAAGCATCTTATCTTGATTATGATAACTTGGAACACTGCGAAATAACTGAAAAACAGATATTATTATTGAGAGAAGATAAATATAATATCAAGCGAAATATGCCGGTCCGTTTACCTTCTATCTTTGAGTTATTAAATAAATATATGACAAATAGTGAAGTTGAAAAATCTATCATGGAATTATTGATAGCTAAGGATTTTGTCGCTGTTGTCAGAACACTTGATGAGGTTATAAAAACAGAAAAAGAACCTTCCTTATGGATACTTATTCGTGCTATTTTATTGTCAAACAGAAGATTAAAAAGAAAGTTTAAAGTCAAGATCAAGGACTTGATAACTACGATTGAAGAACGTGTTGATGCCGATAAATACATTGAAGCTTACTATATTAAAGCTTATCTTTGGAGCTTGAGTAGAAAACATGATTCAAATTACAAAACAATAACCAATTTATACACAGGTTATGTTTTGAATGAGAAGAATGCTAAGGCTCAACTTTTTGCAATATTGTTTTTCAATTATGAAGTTGTTAATCCATATTATGCTGAAGATTTAGTTCTTTCAAATGACTTTTACAAATTTTATAACATGGATGATAGAATTTTCTACTTTTATTTCTCATCTTATATCCGTTTTAAAATTGAATCTTTCTATCAATTAGTTTTCGACTATGCTAGTAATCAAGAAGCTTTGGGTGATTTTGAAAATAGATGTTTGTTGATGAACATTTATTTGCTCAAAGGAAGTAAGCATTACAACATTTACAAAGCTATTGAATTGTACGAAAAAGATGTGGAAATAAGCAAACACCCTGAGTTCCCATATGTTGATATTTTGTACGCTTATGAGGATATCTACTATTCTATGTCTTTTGATGATATGACTGAAGAGTTATTGTTGCAACTTGAGAACAATCTTAAAATGCGCGGTGAACTTCTGTTTGAACATCTAAAGGAACCTCAACTTAGTAGTATCAGAAGAAATTACACATATAATATGCTGAATGTTCTCTCTTTGAAAAACGATTTGACTGAACAATCTTGGTTCAACGCACTTGAACCTTTGATCAACAATCTTATTTTTACACCATCCATAGAGGATATATCTTTCTCAAACTATCTTTTGAATAGCGGTCTGTTTCCGATTATAGAGAAGATGGCTTACGAGTCAGATTTTTTTCATGAACAAGCTTTGATTAGCTTTTTTGAAACAAACACTGAATTCAACGATGTGGATGAACAAGTTTTGGTCGACGTTATAGAGTTCTTCTTATCTGATTATTGTTATACACCAGTTCTTTTGGACGAGTTAGTTAATTTTATAGATAGTAATGCTGAGCGTTTTCAATTCTGCTTAGTTAAAGCCTTCTTGAAATCTTATTATTCATATCAAAAGAATCAAAGTAATCATTCCGAGTTTTACGCTTTGATAATTTCTTTTTTTACCATGTATTTTGGTCAAAGAATTTCAAAGTATTTCAAACCTATCGAATACATTATGATGACAAGGTTGTTCTTTTCATTAGGTAAACAATATGAAGAAGCGCTAAGAAGACTTGATGATGGCTTGTATTTATTTAGAAATTCCTGTTTTTATCAAGATTTACAAGTTTATCGTGAAGTAGTTTTTTTTATATCGTTGTTTGATTTTGACTCACCTTATTATATTGGAACTAAGAAGATGAATGACTATAAAGAAAAAACCTTGATTTGCATCACCAATATTCAATATGCCTTGGACAATTATACAAAGCAAAATAACTACAACTTTGATATATTCGCTTTACAAGTTGTTTTCCAATGCCTCGGTTGGACTAATAAAAGACTTTCCTTCATCGAGATTGAAAAATTGATGAAATTGAATGATAAGTTCGCAAATAAACAGAATGTTTTTTCAATTTTCTTGGGTGGATGTAACAAATCTAAAAAAGATTATTCCTTGGATACTATCTTAAACGCTTATGAGAATCTTAATACTTTCATCCATGCAGTTTTTAAAATTTATTATTTTGTTGATATAAATCGTAACGAATTTTTGACTGATTTTCAAATTGAAGAATTCAAAGCAAACATATCAATTGTACGTCAATATTTGCGAAATCAGACTGTCGATCCAAAATTCAAAAATAGAATAAGTGAATTTTTCCCTGTAAATATACACATATCGAATTTCTTTGATAAAGTCGAAAAACTTTCCTCAAATATGAATAAAAAGATGAGAGTTTTGGACAATTATATCAACGATGATTGCTTCAACATCTTCTAAAAACTGACCACAATTAATAAAGATTTTATATAAAATATTAAATTCTAATAATTAAATATAAAAATAATAACTTTTTTTGAAAAAAGTGTTGCAAAACATTTTTGCTTTTGTTACACTTTTAAGGCTGTTTTGCTCAGCAAGCTATGACGTGTAAAGTTGCTAGAACGCCCTCAAGGGTTGTCATTAGTGTTCTAGGTAATTTACACCGAGCTAGGTCTATACATTGATCTTAGACAGAAAGGAAAATACTATGGCAAAAGAAGAAAAAATCAGAGTCCGTCTTAAAGCTTATGATCACAAGGTTCTCGATGTTTGTGTCGCAAAGATCCTTGAAGCAGCTATTAAGAGCGGAGCTAAGGTAGTTGGTCCAATCCCATTACCAACCGAACGTCAGGTCTTCACAATCTTACGTTCCCCACACGTTGATAAAGATTCACGTGAACAATTCGAAATAAGAACTCACAAAAGACTTATCGATGTTATCAAACCAACCAAGGAGACAATTACAAAATTGACAACCTTAGATCTCCCAAGTGGTGTTGATGTCGATGTCATTACAAAGTAATAAGGAGGCAAGGTTAATATGAAATCAATTATTGGTCGCAAAATTGGTATGACTTCAGTCTTCACAGTTGAAGGCGAAATGATCCCTGTTTCTGTAATTGAAGTCCTCCCAAATGTCGTTGTTCAGAAAAAGACAATTGAGAAAGATGGATATGAAGCTTTACAAGTCGGTTATGAAGATAAGAAGGAATCACGTTGTACAAAAGCTCTCCTTGGTATCTGCAAGAAGACAAACACAACTCCAAAGTACGTTTACACAGAGTTGAAAGGTGATGAGATTTATTCCAAGAACGTCGGTGAAACAATCGATTGCACCATCTTCAGTGCTGGCGAAGCTATCGATGTCACAGGTGTTACAAAAGGTCTTGGTTACGCTGGTGCTATCAAACGTCACCACTACCACATCGGTCCTAAAGGTCACGGTTCAGGTTATCACAGACAGATCGGTTCATTAGCAACCAACGGTCGTTGCAACAACCGTGTTCACCCAGGTAAGAAGATGTCCGGTCACCATGGTCACACTCAAACAACAATCTTGAATTTACAGATTGTCAGCGTGAACCCAGAGAAGAATTGTATTCTCATCAAAGGTGCTGTTCCAGGTCCAAATAAATCAATTATCAAGATTCGTAGTGCAGTAAAAAACGTTAAACTTAATGAAGTTAAACCATTGGTTAACTACACTGAAACTAAGTAAGAATCGGAAAGGAATAACTTATGGCAGAAACAAAGATTAAAAATGTTCCATACGATGTAGTTAACTACAAAGGCGAGAAAGTTGGAACAATTGAACTTAGCGAAGAGCTTGTTAACATCGAAGAACATCCAGCTTCAGTTCAATTGGCAGTCCGTTGTCAATTGGCAAACCAAAGACAGGCAACCGCAAAGACAAAAACTCGTGCTGAAGTCCGTGGTGGTGGTAAAAAACCATGGAGACAAAAAGGAACAGGCCGTGCAAGAGCCGGTTCATCCAGATCCCCTATTTGGGTTGGTGGTGGTACTGTTTTCGGTCCTACCGGAATCCAAAATTTCAAACTCAAAGTTAATAAGAACGTTCACAGCTTAGCATTGACAAGTGTTATCGCTGAGAAGTTACGTAATAAAAACGTCATCTTCGTTGATAACAGTGAAGTCTTCCCAACATGCAAAACAAAAGATGTTCGTGAATTCTTAAATAAAGTCAACGCAGCCAAAAAGACATTGATCGTCATCGACGTCTTCGCTGATAAGACCAACGAAAACCTTTACACAGGTGCAAGAAACCTTGAAAATGTCACAGTAGTCGGCAGTGATAACATCTCTGTTTACGATATTGTCAACAATCAAACTGTCATCTTCGAAAGAAGTTTAGCACCTATGTTCCAATTAGAGGAGGCTAACTAAAAATGGCTAGAAAAAAACAAGAGCAAGAAGTTGTAGAAGAAAAAGTTACCAAAGCTGAAGTTGTTGAACAACCTAAAGCTGAACAAGAGGAAACCGTCAAGATTTCCTTACGTGATTGCGAAGTTTTGAAACACATGGTTCTCACAGAGAAAACACAAAAGTTGACCAAAGAGGAGAATGTTCTCACTCTCAACGTCAAAAAAGGTGTCAAAAAATCTGAAGTTAAACATGCTGTTGAAAATTACTTCAACGTCAAAGTTGATGATGTAAGAATCCTCAACTGCCGCGGTAAGTCAAGAACAGTTGGCCGTTTCAAAGGTACAACCAGTGCAACAAGAAAAGCTTACTGCAAAGTCAACAAACAATTCGATTTGGTTAAGATGGCTGAAGAAGCTCAATCCAAATAAACAATTAGCTAGATATAGGAGAAGGAAAAATGGCAATTAAAACATATAAACCAGTCACTCCAGGTTCCAGACACAAACAATTGCTGACCAGTGACTTAATTACAAAAGATACTCCTGAAAAAGCATTACTTGCCAAGAAGACTAAAAAAGGTGGTAGAAATAACCAAGGTTATATAACAACCCGTCATCATGGTGGTGGTCACAAGCAGAAGTATCGTATCATCGATTTCAAACGTTCAATTGAGAATGTCCCTGGAATCGTCAAAGCAATTGAATACGATCCAAACCGCAACGCTTTGATCGCTTTGGTTGTTTATGAAAACGGTGTTAAAACATACATCATCGCCCCTAAAGGTTTGGAAGTAGGTCAAAGAATCTACAGCGGTGCTAATGTCGAATTCAATGTCGGTAACTGCTTACCACTTGAGAAGATCCCAGAAGGTTTCTTCGTTCACAACGTTGAACTTCAACCAGGTAAAGGTGGTCAATTATGCAGAGCTGCCGGTACCTCCGCACAAGTCTTGGGTAAGGAAGGTAAATATGCCTCACTCAGATTAGCTTCCGGTGAAGTTAGAAAAATATTGTTAAGTTGCAAAGCCACAATCGGTGTTGTTGGTAATGAAGAACAAAACTTGGTTCACTTAGGTAAAGCCGGTAGAACAAGATGGTTAGGAATTCGCCCAACAGTTCGTGGTTCTGCTATGAACCCAAACGATCACCCACACGGTGGTGGTGAAGGTAAGTGTCCTGTCGGTAGAGATGCTCCAAGAACTCCATGGGGTAAGAGAGCTCTCGGTGTCAAGACAAGAAATGTCAAGAAAGCCAGTACTAATTTGATTATTAGACGTAGAAATGGCAAATAAGGAAAGGGGTAGATAAATGTCTCGTAGTTTGAAAAAGAGCCCATATGTTGAACAAAGATTGATGTCAAGAATCGTCGAACTTAACAAACAGGGAAAAAAACAAGTATTGAAAACATGGTCACGTCGTTCTACCATTTTCCCAGAGATGGTTGAGCACACAATCAGTGTTTACAACGGTAAGACTCACGTCCCAGTTTATATCACAGAAGATATGGTTGGTCATAAGTTAGGTGAGTTCGTTCCAACAAGAAACTTCCATGGTCACAAATCAGGTGACGACAATGGTTCTAAATAAGGAGGATTAATAAATGCCAGCAAAAAAAGTAACAACTGAAAAAGTTGAAGAACAAGAAGTTAAAACTCCTGCTAAGAAAACAACAACAGCTAAGAAAGCTACCACAGCAGCTAAAAAACCTGCTGCTAAAAAGCCAGCTGAAACCAAAGCTGTTGAGAAAAAAGCACCAGCTAAAGTTGAAAAACAAGAAAAACCAACTGCTACAAGCGCTGTTGCAATTTCCAAAGGTATCTCAGTCACTCCCAGAAAGGCACGTTTAGTCGTCGATTTGGTCAGAGGTAAATCAGTTGAAGAAGCTTACAACATCCTCAATAACCTCAACAAAGCAGCTTCTACTTCTGTTTATAAAACAATCAAGTCCGCAGCAAGCAACGCTGTTCACAATTATCACATGAACCAAGCATTGTTGTATGTTGACACAATCTATGCCAACGATGGTCCAAGATTGAAAAGATATTTACCAAGAGCAAAAGGTAGTGCTTCTGGTTTAGTTAAAAGATGGTGTAGTATCACTGTTATTGTAAAGGAGAGAGAGGTTAAGTAATATGGGTCAAAAGGTTAATCCTAACGGTCTTCGTGTTGGTATCTCACGCGGTTGGTCTTCTCGTTGGTACTCACCAAAGGAAGATATCAAAGCCAATTTGAAACAAGATATCGATATAAGAAGATATTTAGATAAAAGACTTGCTGATGGTGTTGTTTCACATATTGATATTGAAAGAACAAAAGATACAGTCACAGTCAATTGCTATGTTCAATTCGTCGGTAAGTTACTTTCCAAGGATGAAGGTAAATTCTTAGAAACAACAAAAGCCGGTCTCAGTGAAGTTATCAATGGTCATTTCACCAAGAAACAACTTCAAAATATGAAACAAGGGATGCTTTTGAAAGTTGAACTTAACTTATATCCAGTTGAACATGTCAACTTAGATGCAACACTTGTTGCTAAAGACGTTGCAAGACAACTTGAAGGTCGTTCAACAGCAAGAGTTGTTCAAAAGAAAGCTATTATGAAAGTCATCAACGCCGGTGCCAAGGGTATCAAAACCATGGTCAAAGGCCGTGTCGGTGGTGCAGAAATTGCTCGTAGTGAGCAATATAAAGAAGGTGTCTTATCACTTCACACATTGAGTAGTGATATTGATTACGCCTTAGCAGAGGCTCACACAACCTATGGAATTCTCGGTTGTAAAGTTTGGATCTCCCGTCCTGAAAACTACAAGGAATTGGAAAAAGCTCCAAGAAGAGATCCACGTAAGAATAACTTTAAGAATTCTTCAAAACCAAGAGCTCCAAGAAAAGAGCCACAAGAGAAGAAAGGGGAGTAAAACAATATGTTACAACCTAAAAGAGTTAAATATCGTAGACCTCACGGTCAATCATATGAAGGTTTGTCCAAAGCAGGTAACAAAGTCGATTTCGGCGATTTCGGATTGCAAGCTTTAAGTGGTAACTACATCACCAACAGACAGATCGAAGCCGCTCGTATTGTTTTAACTCGTTATACAAAACGTGCCGGTAAAGTTTGGATCAGAATTTATCCACACTTAAAAAAAAAAAAAAAACCAGCCCAAGTTCGTATGGGTTCTGGTAAAGGTAGTGTCGACAGCTGGGTTGCAGTTGTCAAGAAAAACAGAGTCATGTTTGAAATCGGTGGTGTTGACCCACAATTAGCACAAGAAGCTCTTCGCTTAGCCGGTTACAAACTTCCTATCAAGACTCGTGTTATCGCCAGAGAGAAGGAAGGAGAGTAAATATGAAGATTCAAGATCTTAGAAATAAAACTGATGAAGAATTAGTTCAAAACTTAGCCGAATTGAAGTTTACACTTACTCAACTTAGATTCCAAAACAAATCTGGTAACCTTCAAGATGGTAATAAAATAACACATACTCGTAAGGACATCGCTAAAGTTCTTACCGTTATCAACGAAAGAAGAGGAGGAAATAACTAATATGGGTAATACTGCATTAACAAGAAGAGTACTTCAAGGTATCGTTGTTTCTTCCAAGATGGATAAAACAGTTGTTGTTGAAGTTAAAACATACAAAACACATCCTATTTATAAAAAGAGAGTTCAATACAGAAAGAAATTCAAAGCTCATGATGAACACGAAATTGCTAAAGAAGGTGATACAGTTGTCATCGCTGAAACAAGACCTTTAGCTAAGACTGTTTACTTCAGAGTTGTTGAAGTTGTCAAGAAAGGAGAGTAAAAACTATGGTACAGAATGAGACAAATTTAGTTGTTGCTGATAATTCTGGTGCTAAATCCGTTAGAGTTTTCCGTCAATACGGCGGTTCTATCAAGAGAAGTTCCTCTGTCGGTGACATTGTGAAATGTGCTGTTAAGTCTGCTCTTCCAAATGGCAGAGTTAAAAAAGGTGATGTCGTCAAAGGTGTCATCGTTCGCGTTAAGAAAGCATATCAAAGAAAAGATGGTTCAACCATAAGTTTTGATGACAATGCTGTTGTCATCATCAACGAGGATGGATCACCAAAAGGAACCCGTGTTTTCGGTCCTATCGCCCGTGAGTTGCGTGAAAAAGGTGAAGGTTTTATGAAGATAATTTCCTTAGCACCTGAAGTTATTTAAGGAGGTAATGGTAATTTATGAAAATTCGTCAAAACGATAACGTTATTGTTATCTCTGGTGCATACAAGGGCACACACGGTAAAGTTGCAAAAGCTTTACCAAAAAAGAATATGGTAATTGTTGAAGGCGTTAACAAGAGAACCAAACACGTCAAACCAAATCAACAAAACCAAGAAGGTTCAATCAAGACAATCTACGCTCCAATTCACGTTTCCAACGTTGCAATTGAAGATCCAAAAACCAAGACTCCTACAAGAATCGGTTACAAGATTGTCGATAATAAGAAAGTTCGTGTTACTAAGAAGAGTAACAGCGTTCTCGACTAAGAAAGGGTGGTAATTTATGGCAGAAAAGAAAAACACAAATAAAGTAGCACAAGTTACTACTCGTTTACAAACATTGTACAAACAGGAAGTTTTGCCTGAATTGATGAAGGAATTCAATTATTCTTCAGTCATGCAAGCTCCTAAGCTTGTCAAGATCGTCATCAACATGGGTATCGGTGAAGCTACCGGTAACTCCAAAGCTATTGAAGAATCCGTCAAGGATTTAACTCAACTCTCCGGTCAACATCCAGTTGTCACCAAAGCTAAAAAATCTGTCGCTAACTTCAAGCTTCGTGAGAATCAAGCAGTTGGTGCTAAAGTTACACTTCGTGGTGTCAGAATGTACGACTTTTTGGACAAGTTGATGAACATCGCTCTTCCAAGAGTTAGAGATTTCCGTGGTGTTAGCAAAAACTCATTCGATGGTAGAGGTAACTACGCTCTCGGTATCAAAGAGCAATTGATTTTCCCTGAGATCGATTACGATAAGATCACCAGAACACAAGGTATGGATATCATCATCGTCACCACAGCACAATCAGATAAAGAGGCATACAGCTTATTAGCAAGATTAGGTATGCCATTTAGAAAGTAAGGAGGAAGAATATGGCAAGAAAAGCTTTGATTATCAAACAATCACGTCCTCAAAAATTCAAAGTGAGAGAATATACACGTTGCACACGTTGTGGCCGTCCTCACGCTGTTTCAAGAAAATTCGGTTTATGCCGTCTTTGCTTGAGAGAGATGGCATACAAAGGTGAAATTCCTGGTATGCACAAAGCCAGTTGGTAGAAAGGAGAAACGAGATGTTCACAGATCCTATTGCAGATATGTTGACAAGAATCAGAAATGCCAACAAGATGAGAAACAAGGAAGTTTTGATTCCAAGTTCCGAAATTAAAGTTAGCATCGCTAAGATCTTGTTAGAGGAGAATTACATTCAAAAATATGAAGTCGTTCCTCATTTCGATGATAAGAACAACAAAACAAATTTCAGTGATATAAAGATCACATTGAAATACGATAATAACAACAAGCCAGCCATCACTGATTTAAGAAGAATCAGCAAACCTGGTTTGAGAGTTTACACCGACATTGAAAATATGCCAAGAGTCTTAAACGGCTTAGGTATCGCTATCGTTTCTACTTCCAAAGGTGTCATGACCGATAAGAAAGCAAGAAAAGAGAAAGTCGGTGGTGAAGTTCTCGCCTTCGTTTATTAATATTAAGGAGTAAATAGAAAATGTCAAGAATCGGTAAAAAACCAATCAGCATCCCACAAGGTGTTGAAGTTACTGTTAACAAAAATCAAGTGACAGTTAAAGGTCCTAAAGGTACTTTAACACAGAGTTTCAATGCGCACATGAGCTATGACATCACCCCAACAGAAGTCACAGTCAAGCGTCCCGATGATACAAAAGTTATGAAGATGATGCATGGTACAACCCGTGCTTTACTTCACAACATGATCAAGGGTGTATCTGAAGGCTTTGAAAAAGTCCTTGAAATTCAAGGTATCGGATATAAGGCCGAGATGAAGGGTAAAGATATCGTCCTTCACTTAGGTCACTCACACCCCGATATCGTTTCTCCTGTTGAAGGTGTCACAATCAGTTGTGCATCTCCAACCGAAATTCACGTCAGCGGTATCGATGCTCAAAAAGTCGGACAAATAGCCGCTGTTATCCGTGCAATCAGAAAACCAGAACCATACCATGGTAAAGGTGTCCGTTACAGAAACGAAAGAGTTGTCCTTCGTGTTCCTTCTTCAAAGAAGAAAGACTCTAAGAAGTAAAATAGGAGGTAATAGATATGATTAAACAAGCATCTAAAAAAGAATTAAGAGCAAAAAGACATATGCGTACTAAAGATATCAAGGGTACAAGTGAATGTCCAAGAATATCTGTTTTTCGCTCCAACAAGTACTTGTATGTTCAATTGGTTGATGATGTCAACCACAAGACATTGGTGAGCCTTTCCACTGCTAAGTTCGATTTACCAGAAGGTAAAAACGTCGCTGCAGCTACAAAATTAGGTGAGGAAGTTGCAAAACTTTGCAAAGAGAACAAGATTGAAAAGGCAGTTTTCGATCGTTCCGGCTACATCTATCACGGTAGAATCAAAGCATTGGCTGAAGCTATGCGTGAGAACGGTGTCAAATTCTAAGGAGAAAATATATGGAAAATAAACAAAAAGTTCAGTTGGAGAAAACTGAAGGTAACGCTGAAGCTAGAAAAACTAGCGAAGGTAAACGCCATACATTGAAAGAAAAAAGAGTTGCTCCACAAAGAAGAAAAGAGGAATCTCCATACGAAGATAGAGTTGTTAAAGTAAAGAGAATTTCCAAAACCGTCAAAGGTGGTAGAAGAATGCGTTTCTCAGCATTGATCGTCACCGGTGACAAGAAAGGTGTCTTCGGCTTCGGTACTGGTAAGTCAACTGAAGTTCCAGAAGCTATCAAGAAAGCAAGTGAAAAAGCAAAGACCAATTTATTCAGGCTTCAAAGAGTTGGTGGTGACACCATCGCTCATACAGTCGTCGGTAAGTTCGGTGCAACACAAGTTTTCTTAAAACCAGCTAAAGAAGGTACTGGAATCATCGCTGGTGGTGCTGTCCGTGTTGTTTTGGAGTTAGCCGGTATCCGTAACATCTACTCCAAGGTTTACGGTTCTAGAACACCTATCAACATCATCCGTGCTACAGTCGATGGTTTAAATCAACTTAAGAAAGTTAAAAAGGACTAAAGGAGGTTAAACTATGGAATTACACAATCTTAAAACTGTTGAAGGCTCAACCCACAGTTCAAAAAGAGTCGGTCGTGGTTTAGGCTCCGGTATGGGTAAAACCTCCACCAGAGGTCAAAAGGGTGCTGGTGCCCGTTCAGGTGGTGCTATCCGCCCAGGTTTTGAAGGTGGTCAATTACCTTTATACAGACGTTTTCCAAAACGTGGTTTCAGATCATTGAAAAAACATGATTACATAACAGTTGATATCGCTGATTTAGCTAGTTTGGCTAAAGTCATGAAAGACACCAAGCTCACTGAGACAGATATCATCAACAAAGGTTATGTCAAAGTTAGAAAATCCAGTTTGAAAGTTGATCGTGAATCCGAATTCTTGGATTTATACAGCAAAAAAGGTGTCAAGGTCATCGGTAACGCTGACATTGATGTCAAATTGGATTTGGAAGTCAGTGCTATTTCCGCTGGAGCAAAAGCTAGCGTTGAAAAAGCAAATGGTACAGTAACAATCGTTAAGAAGGATTAATCTTTATATGCAAAAGTTAGCCTCCATGTTCAAGAATAAGGATGTAATGAATCGCATCCTGTTCACATTCGTAATATTCTTTATATTCAGAATTGGTTCGGCTATCACTCTTCCAGGTGTTAAACTCTCCGATCAGGCGGATTTATTCAACACAAACAACGTTTTAGCACTTGTTAACTTGATGGGTGGTGGTGCCTTGCAATCATTCTCAATATTTGCCTTGGGAGTTTCGCCATTCATCACTGCTCAAATTATCGTACAACTTCTAAGCATGAACGTTTTGCCATCGCTCACTGAGTTGTCAAAACAAGGTGAAACTGGAAGAAAAAAGATTAATACTGTTACTAAAATATTAGCTTTGGTTCTCGGTTGTGTCCAAGCATATGGAATCATCGTGACCATGCAAAACACCTCGGGATTGGAAGTTTTGGATACTTCCGCTTGGGGATATATAAAACTTGTTCTTTACTTGGTAGCTGGAAGCTTATTGCTCATCTGGTTAGGTGATCAAATAACAGATAAGGGTATCGGAAACGGTATCTCCATGATCATCTTCTGCGGTATTGTCAGTGCCATCCCTCAACAGATTGTCGGTGCATTCGAACAATACTTGCAATCCAACTTAACAACCGGCGATTCAATTATGATCTTGAAGGGAGTTCTTTCCTTATTGACATACTTCTTAGCCTTCTTCGCTATCATCGTCTTCGTTGTATTTGTTGAAAAATCTGAAAGAAGACTTCCGGTCAGTCATTCAAACACATCGGAAAGTCAAACCAAAGAGTTGAATCAGAAAGCGAGTTTCCTACCGATAAAGATCAATTCATCGGGAGTTATTCCTGTCATCTTCGCGTCAAGTGTCATGATTGCTCCTTCTATCATCATCTCCTTATTTATAGGAAGTGATAATCAACCTTACTGGGTTACAGTCTTAAATGAGGTCTTCTCATACAACACGCTTGTTGAGATGCCAGGGATAAACGGTACTAAATGGTACATGCCCTGGGGATTGATAATTTACCTCGTGCTGATCATATTGTTCAGTTATTTCTACGCTAATTTGCAAATTAACCCGGAGAGAATAGCTGAGAATTTCCAAGAGAGTGGAACTTACATCACCGGACTTCGTCCAGGTGTTGAAACAGAACGTTACATAAAAACTGTTTTGAATAGAGTCACCTTCATGGGAAGTATCGCATTAGCACTTATTGCGGCTTTACCTGTCGTTCTCACTTTAACAGGAGTTGTTCCTTCATCATTGGCCTTAGGTGGTACTGGTATGATCATCGTTGTCGGTGTTTGTTTGGAACTTAGAAATCAAGTTGAAGGTATGATAGCGACAAAAAGTTTTGAAAAAATGTCATTGTAAGGAGATAGTTGATGTTAAATATTATTCTTATGGGTCCACCAGGAGTTGGTAAAGGTACTCAAAGTGAACTTATAGTAAAAGAATTCAAGATTCCCCATATCTCCACTGGAGATATGTTTCGTGAGGCAATCGCCAAGAACACACCTCTTGGTTTGAAAGCTAAGGAATATATGGACAAGGGCTTACTTGTTCCAGACGAAGTTACAATCGGTATTGTCAACGAACGTTTGGCGATGGACGATTGTAAAGATGGTTACCTTTTGGATGGTTTCCCAAGAACCATCGCTCAAGCTGATAGCTTGAAAAATCTAACCATGAAATTGAAAAGACCATTGACACACGTTATCAATTTAGAATGTGATAAGGAAAAGTTGATAACAAGAATCGCTTCGCGTCGTGTTTGTCCTAAGTGTGGGGCAAGTTATAATCTTATTTCCAAGCGCCCAAGTGTTGATGGCATCTGCGATTGTTGCAATGGTGAGTTGATTCAACGTAGTGACGATAACGAGGAGAGCTTCAAAGTTCGTTTGCAATCCTACGAGGAGAAAACACTCCCATTGATAAACTACTATCTGCATGAGAGACTCCTTATTTCAGTTGATGGATTAGGTGAGATTGATGAAGTTTTTTCAAGAATTAAGAAGGTTTTGAAAAGATAATGGCAATCAAAATTAAAACTGATGCTGAAATCTTGATGTTGAAGAAGGTCGGACTTAAATTAGGTAGGGTCTTCGATAAACTGAAAGGTCACATTGTTCCAGGTGTATCGACCAAATATCTCGACTGTTTAGCAAAAAAATACATCTTGGAAGAAAATTGCAAACCTTCATTCCTCGGTTATGAAGGTTTTCCAGGATCGATCTGTGCTTCAGTTAATGACACATTGATCCATGGTATTCCCTCTGAAGATATAATCCTTGCTGATGGAGATATCATCTCCATCGACATGGGAAATATCGACAATGAAACAGGATTTCAAGGGGATGCTTGTAGAACATTTACCGTCGGTAATGTCTCAAGTGAAGCAAAAAGACTCATTGAATGCACCGAAAGATGCTTTTATGAGGCTATGAAAATTATCAAACCGGGAATTCATGTCACCGATATCTCAGAAGTATTCACCAAGATTGCTAAAGAGTACAACTACTCCTTGGTTGAGGAATTTGGTGGACACGGCATCGGGCGTGAGATGCATGAGGATCCTATGATACCTAATTGTGGCAAGGGTAATCATGGGCCGATTCTCAGAAAGAACATGGCAATAGCTGTTGAACCGATGGTTTTACAAGGTAAAAGATATATAACATGTTCTGATGATGGATGGACAATTAAAAGTTGTGATCACAAATTAACTTGCCACTATGAAAACACTCTTGTTATCACAGAGAACGGTTGTGAGATAACCACTGTTGATTCAAGCGTTATCTCTTATTTAGGAGGTAATAAATATGAGTAAGGAAGACAATTTTATCGTTGTAGAAGGTGTAGTAACTGAGATTATTTCTGGAAATAATTATTCGGTTTTGCTCGACGATAATAACATGGTAATCCGGGCCACGGTGTCTGGAAAAATGCGTATGAATAAGATTCGTATTTTACCAGGAGATAGGGTTACTGTTGCTCTTTCCAAATACGATTTAACACTTGGCCGTATTACATACAGGTACAAAAACTAAGGAGGTTATTATGAAAGTTAGACCATCTGTAAAGAAGATTTGTTCAAAATGTAAAGTAATTAAACGTAAAGGTCGTGTTATGGTTATTTGTGAAAATCCAAAACACAAACAAAGACAAGGATAAGGAGATCAGAAAATGGCACGTATTGTTGGTGTTGACATCCCAAATGACAAGGTTGTCACATATTCATTAACTTATATCTACGGTATTGGTTTATCTACTGCAAAGAAGATTGTTGCAGATGCTAAGGTCGATCCAACTAAGAGAGTTAAAGATTTGACCGATGAAGAACTCACAAGTATCCGTAGTGAAGTTTCCAAATATAAAGTTGAAGGTGACCTTCGTAGAGAGGTGAACTTAAATATCAAACGTTTGCAAGAGATCGGTTGCTATAGAGGTTTACGTCATAAAAGAGGCTTACCAGTTCGTGGTCAACGTACAAAGACAAATGCTCGTACACGTAAAGGACCAAAGAAGACTGTTGCTAACAAGAAGAAAGCTTCAATGTAATTAGGAGGTAATTAAAATGGCAGAGAAAAAGACAAATAGAAAGAAAAAAGCTAAACTCAGTTTCACCAAGGGTATAGCACACATTCACTGTTCCTTCAATAATACAATAGTTTCAATTTCTGATGAACAAGGCAAGGTCATTGCTTGGGCCAGTTCCGGAAGTGTCGGATACAAACACACAAGAAAATCCACACCATTCGCCGCTCAAGTCGCTGCTGAAACTTGCGCTAAAGCTTGTTATGATAGAGGTTTGAGATCTGTCAGCGTCAGAATCAAAGGTCCAGGTCCAGGTCGTGAAACAGCACTTCGTGCACTTGACAAGGCTGGTTTAAAGGTTGACAGTATTGTTGATGTTACTCCAGTTCCTCACAATGGATGCCGTCCACAGAAGCGTCCACGTAACTAATTTTAAAAATATGGAGGAAACTATATGAAAGAATTTGAAATGCCTAAATTCGTAGTTAACAAAAACTATGAGTCAACCAATCATGGCGAATTTAAGATTGAACCACTTGAGAGAGGTTTGGGTAATACTATCGGTAACGCTTTGAGAAGAGTTTTGCTCTCCTTATTGCCAGGTAGTGCTATCTTCTCCGTCAAAGTTGAAGGTGCAATGCAAGAATTCACCGCATTGAAAGGGGTTGTCGAGGACGTTCCTCAGATTATTCTTAATTTGAAAGAGTTAGTTTTGAAAATCGATTCTTCCGAAGAAGATACCCATCGTATTTTGAAACTTGACGTTGTCGGTCCTAAAACAGTCACCGCAAATGATATTGATTATCCAGGTGATGTTGAGATCATCAACAAGGATTTATTCATCGCAAACGTCTCAGAAGGTGGTCATTTAGTTATCACTATGCAAGTTTGCAAAGGTCGTGGTTTCGTTTTAGCTGAAACAAACAAGATCGAACACGAGATGCCAGTTGGTACAATCCCAGTTGATAGCAACTTCTCACCAATTAAGAATGTTAGCATGGAAGTCAATTCTACTCGTGTTGGTAATTCTTCCAATTATGACAGCTTGAGTTTGAATGTTGATACAAATGGTGCCATCACTCCAAGTGATGCCATCAGCATCGCATGTAAGATTTTGTCCGCTCATTTCCAAATTATCGAAACTATCTCTGATACTGCTGAGAATGTTTCCATGAGTTCATCTTCATCATCTAATGAGCAACAAGCTAAGGCTGTCGACTTACCTATCGAAGAGCTCGATTTATCCGTCCGTAGTTACAACTGCTTGAAAAGAGAGGCTATCACCACTGTTACAGAGTTGTGCAACTACAGGGAAGAGGATATGATGAAACTTAAGAATTTAGGTAAGAAATCATTCAAAGAAATCAAAGATAAACTTGAATCCATCGGATACAAGTTTAAAGAGTAATAAGGAGATAGATAGACATGGCTACAATTGGTCGTAAGAACGTTCATGGTAAAGGTGGTGTTCGTTTCAAAACTGGATACACCGCTAGCAAAGATAAAAGCATGCTCAGAAATGTCGTCACACAATTGATCATTTCTGAACAGGTTGTTGTCACTTTGAAAGTTGCTAAGCAAGTTTCTCAATTAGCTGATAGATTAGTAACCTATGCTAAACACGGTGATTTGCACAACAGAAGATTAGCTGAAAGCATCGTTAGAGATGTTTACACTGATAAGAGTGAGAAAGAAACCGCATTGCAAAAATTATTCACAACATTAGCAAAACGTTATCAATCAAGAAAAGGTGGTTACACCAGAGTTTTGAAGCTTGATAACCGCCGTGGTGATAATTCACCTATGGCAGTTTGTGCTTTCGTTAAGTAAAAATAATAAATTTATATATAGATAATAATGCAGAGAGAATCTGCATTTTTTTGTTGTTTTATTCTTGCACATTTAAAAATTATTTTGTATATTATTAGTAATCATTATTAATAAGTAATGATTATTGGAAAGGACTTATGAATAATACCAGGGAAACATTGCAAAAAAAGATCATATTTGATTGTCTGAAGAACAATAAAGTTCATCCTACTGCAGAGGATGTATACAATATTGTTCACAAAGATTATCCAAATATATCGAAAGCGACAGTTTATCGAGTTTTGAGTAAACTATCGGAAAATGGACAAATTAGAAAGTTGGATTTTGATACAAGTTCAAGATTCGATGATGAGATAGCTCCTCATTATCATTTTGTTTGCAAAAGATGCAACAAGATTATCGATGTCTTTTTAAACGAAGAGAGATTGACTCAACTTGATGAATTTAAACAAACATTCAATGACTTTTCAATAGACGATACTGAGATAGTCTTCAAAGGATTATGTAAAGATTGTCAGAAAAAGGAGAATTAAAAAATGGAAGAAACAAAAATTGTTGAACAGGAGCAAGGATTATTAAGAATCGGTGATGATGCTCCACACTTTGAAGCAGTTACAACTCAAGGAAATATCAATTTCCCAGAGGATTATGAAGGTAAGTGGGTTATTTTATTCTCACATCCAGCTGATTTCACCCCTGTTTGTACAACTGAATTCATCACTTTTGCTTCAATGCAAGAGGAATTTAAGAAGTTGAATACAGAATTGATCGGTTTATCAATCGATAGTATTTACGCCCATATCGCTTGGTTGAGAACCATCAAAGAGAAGATCAAATGGAAAAAATACAAGAATGTCGAAGTTACCTTCCCAGTTATTGAAGATATCAAGATGGAAGTTGCTAAGAAGTTCGGTATGATCGCTCCAAAAGCTAGTACTACCCAAGCTGTTCGTGCTGTATTTTTCATCGATCCACAAGCTAAGATAAGAACTATTTTGTATTATCCAGCAAGCTTAGGCCGAAATTTTGAGGAAATTAAGAGAATTTTGGTCGGATTACAAAAAGCTGATGCAGATAGTGTTGCTTTACCAGCAAACTGGCAACCAGGCGATGATGTTATCATACCTCCACCAGGCTCATGCGGTTTAGCCAAACAGAGAGTTGCTGAAAAAAGTGATAAAACATATTGCCTTGATTGGTTCTTATGTTTCAAAAAAGAAAAATAATTGAAATTTGAATATTTATATTATAAACGTGCATCGGCACGTTTTTATTTGTTTAATATATATTTTTAAAATAAAATTTGATAACACTAGTCAAGTATAAAATTAAGTAAAATTGTTTGATTTTTTTCCATAACAAAAGATTAT